>CAKUZO010000042.1 GCA_934717895.1 uncultured Candidatus Melainabacteria bacterium
AAGAGACAGGATTTAAGTTCATAATTTAACTTTGGATCCCCTATTGCAGTTAATATATTTTTTATAAGTATCACCTCTTTTTATTTTTTTGAAATTATATTTTTTTCAAATTCACTTGCTTCAATCTTTGTTAATAAATGGTCATCTCCTGCAAACATTAAGCATTCTCCCCTTTTTAATGATTTAATTTCAATTTTTTCTTTTTCAGAAATGTTGGAATATTTTTCTAATATATTTATATTTTCTTCTTCCATTGAAAAAAAGTTTTTTATACTTGAATTATTTAAAATACTTTTTCCATAAATTCCATTTTCTAGACTAAACAAATCTGAAATATCTTGTGTTATAGCAACTGCACTACCTCCATATTTTCTAATGGTTTTAAAAATTTTATAAATAAATGATGCAACTTCCTTATTTGAAGTAACTCCTATTAACCTCCAAATTTCATCTAAATAAATTGCTTTTTTTACTTCTCTATCTTTTTTTATTTGATCCCAAAAAACTTCAGTAAACAAAAAAATAGCATATTTTAGATTTTCTTCTCCCAATTCATAGACATCTGCTAGAATTAATTTATTATTAATTTCAATATTTGTATAATTATTAAAAAATTTTAAAGATCCTTTTACAAATGGTAATAATTTTATTTTCATTTTTCTTGTATTTTCACTATCTAATATATTATAAAAATCTTCTAAAATAATATCACTTCCAGGGTTATTTAATTGAATTTGTTCAACTTTTTTAGGCTTTTTAAAATGCAAACGAACTTTTTCAAACTCACCATTATCCAAGAATAATCCGCCACAAGTATAACAAGTATCAATTTCTATACCAAAAACCTTTGTTTTTACCATATTATGGTTACATGCCGGACAAATTCTTGGCTTACTTTCATCAACAGGGATAAAATTTTTGCCTTCCAAAACTTTTTTGAGCTCAGAAATATCATCGTTATAACCGCTAAATTCTTGAATTTCCCTTGCATCAAAAAACATTCCGCCACAACCGTTTTCACAAACGTCAATATTCAAACCTTTGTCAGCAATAAACACCTTTGTCATTAAAGTTCCGCATGCCGGACAATGAATTTCCTGTTGAGTATCTGCCATAATTTTCTCCTATCACTTTTTTATTAAACTATTTATACACTAAAAAAACCTCCTTTAAAAGGAGGTTTTTATAATTTTCAAAGATTTTTAACCTATTTTGTTTCAGCATTATCAGCTAAGTTTTTCAAAATAGTATAAGAAGCGTCCCAACCGTTCAATCCGCCTGTTGCTTTGTATTTAGCTATTTGTCTAGCTCTTTCTTTTTTCAATTTTGCTTGTTCTTTTTGAAATTTTGCCAATTTAGCTTTGTTAGAATTTCTTTCATTTACTGTCGGTTGAACATAAGCTAAGAAGTTTTTATATTCTTTGCAATTATAACCAGCTTTAACCTTTGAAGGGTAGTTATATGAAAGGTAATCATAGATATACATTGTACGTCTGAAATTATTTGGTTGGCTTTTCAAGATATCAAGAGAAGTTCCCGGTTGTTTGCCCAAAACAACAATCATTGCAAGTGGGTTATAACCGGCTTGAATCATCAAATCCACGCCTGTAATATCTGCATTCATTTTATCTTTTTCAGACATGTTGTTAAGAGTTAATTCATTTGCTAATAGAGCAGATTTTTCAAGACTTGTATCTGTAAAGTTTCCTGCAATAGCAGATGTTACATTTGATACAAACTTTTTCTTTGAAGCATTAGCGTTAATAACAACACCAATTTGTTGAGCAATAACGGCCGCTACTTCATTGTCATTGCCTGCATAACCCAAATCTGTTTTAGGGATATAAAGTTCATTGTTAGAATTTGAAGTACTATTTGTAACATCAGTTTCTGTCACAACAAATTTTGTAGTTGTAGGCAAATTATTTTTTGTCAAAACCTGTTTGCCAACTGTCGGAACTCTGTCAACAGCACTCCAAGTTGCTGCAAGTGATGGTGCTGCAAGAGTTGCTGCTAAAAACAATGATAAAATAATTTTTTTCATTTTTTACTCCTATCCTTATTCTTGTAGTATTTCTACCAATTACATTTTAATCCATAAATCTGAATTTAATCAAGGCTATAATCGCATGAATTCCGTCACGCCAAGTTATTTTTTTGCCTTCCGCAAACTCTCGTCCGTAGTATGAAACAGGAAGTTCATAGAGTCTTGCACCTCGTTTCAAAACTTTTGCCGTAATTTCAGGCTCAAAATCAAATCTGTCTGATTTAATCTCAATTCCTTTAATAAAATCAGCCTTAAATGCCTTGTAACAAGTTTCCATATCGGTCAAAGTTGAGCCGTACAGAATATTTGTCAAAAGTGACAAAAACTTGTTTCCGAGCAAATGGTGGAACATAAATGAGCGAGAAGGTTTTCCGCCAGAAAGTCTTGAACCGTAGCAAACATCAGCCTTACCGTCCAAAATCAATTTAACAAGCGGTTCGTAATCCACAGGATCATATTCCAAATCAGCGTCCTGAATTACGATAATGTCGCCGGTTGCTTCTTTAAAACCTGTTCTTAATGCGGCTCCTTTGCCTTGATTGTACTCGTGGTACAAAACTTTATACGGATATTTTGAGTACAAATCTTTTGTACCATCAGTTGAATAGTCATCAATTAGGATTATCTCTTTTTCCAGTCCGCAAAAGTTTGCATTTTCAACCTTTTCAAGAATTTTGTCTAATGTGTTTACTTCATTGTAAACAGGGATTAATATCGTAATTTTATTCATTTATATATAAGCTCCGTAAAAAACATTTGTAATATTCTGAAAAATATTGTACAATAAAAACATACAGTTGTAAAATATATATTAAAGGGTTAAAAATGATTAAGTGTGATACGGAGATAATAAAAAAAGGCTTGTCGCAACTTGAAGACAAGAATTACAATAGCGCAATAGAAACATTCAAAGAGGCGAGAAATCTATACACTGACTCTCCTGAAATGCTTTCAATAAGTTTAAGTTTTCTTGGAATGTCACAATATCTTGCAGATAAAAACACTTATAGAGATGTCTTAAAAACCCTTAATGAAGCTCGTTATATGGCAGATTTTGCCAAAAGTGCAACTGCCCAAATAGCAAATGAATACGCCAAAGGAACAATTGATTTTGGAGAAAATTCAAAAGATACAGCAATGATGTATTTTGAAAATGCCAAAAACCTTTCAATGACGGCAGGCGACGAACTTTCAATTGTCGGATATGTTTTGACACGAATTAAGCAACTCAGAGCAGGACTTGACTTTTCGTTACCTATAAAGAGCGATCCGCTTGTTTCGCTTGTAAAAATCGGGCGTTCAATCACGGCCGTTACTGATATTGATATACTTTTAAAAGTTATTGCGGAAGAAACAAAAATCGCTATTCAAGCCGACAGATGTACCGTTTTTATGTTAGATAAGGACAAAAACGAATTATGGAGTAAGGTTGCACTCGGTATGGACAGCCAAGAAATTCGTTTTCCGGCAGATAAAGGGCTTGCTGGTTATGTTGTAAAAACAGGGGAGCCTTTAAATATTCCGGACGCCTACAACGATCCTCGTTTTAACCCTGATATCGACAAAGAAACAGGCTACCACACAAAAACGATTTTGTGTATGCCGATTAAAAACAATAATCAGGAAATTATCGGTGCATTTCAGGTTTTGAATAAACTGGGCGGTGTGTTTACGAAAGGGGACGAAGATTTGCTTGTTGCAATCGGAGGAAGTGCCTCTATCGCACTTGAAAACGCACAGTTATTCGAACAGCAAAAGGAACTTTACAAAGAGCAAAAAGTTTTATTTGAAAGCTTTATCGACACGCTTGCAACCTCAATTGATGCCCGTGACAAGATTACAGCAGGTCATTCAAGCCGAGTAAAACTTTATTCTATGCTACTTGTTGATGCATTAGATTGCGACGAAAAATTTAAAGAAATTGTAGAAAAAGCAGCAATTTTGCACGATATCGGCAAAATCGGTATCAGAGATTCCGTTCTTCAAAAAGAGGGTAAATTGACTGACGAAGAGTATAAGCATATTCAAGAACACGTAAGAATTACACACGATATTTTGGAGAAAATTCACACGTCAGATGATTTTAAACAGATTACGGAAATCGCTTGTTCACACCACGAAAAATTCGACGGTTCAGGCTATTACAGACATTTGAGCGGCGAAAATATCCCTTTTGGCGGACGAATTCTTGCAGTTGCCGATGTTTTTGATGCGATAACTTCAAAACGTCACTATCGTGATAAAATGCCTATCCAAAACGTTATTGATATTCTAATTTCAGGAAAAGACAAACACTTTGACGGAAAACTTGTAGATATGTTCTTAAAAATTCCGACAGACAAGATTATTAAAGTATTTTTGACAGAAAATCATAACAGTTTTAAAGATGAAGATAAGGAACTGTTGAGCAAATATAATTTGTTTGACATTCACGAATTTATAGTTAATGATAATGCTACTGAAGAACAAAAACATATTGTAGACTTGTTTAATTTCTATTATTCTGGGAATGTAGATAAGAAAGAAGGTTGTTAGATTTTGCAAAAATTGTTATTCACTATTCTAATATCAACACTTGTGACGGCGCCGGTTTTAGCAGAAGGCTTTGACACAATTCAACCTGCAAACCCTCTATCCACAGATCCTTTGCCTGTAAATACAATTGCAATTCCATTAAAAAAAGCGACTTTAACACATAATAGCCTACATAATCAATATGTAATCGCATTTAACAGATTTATGCAAAGTAACGTAAAATCAGCATATATGGATTTTAAAGTTCTTATCGAAACGATGGACGAAAACGATTATGCCTATATGCAAATGGCAGAGAATATGGCTGATATCGGCTTTTTTGACCTATCCGATTTAGCCGCTTCTAAAATCGAAGATAGAGCACTTTCCGATTTTCTTTTAGGCGATATAAAACTTTATTATGCACCGTCAAAAAAACTTAAACCTGATGATGAGATTTATTTGGGCGAAGTTTTTTCAAACATAATTTACAACGATCAAAGCAGAGAAGCTACATCTGAACTTGTTAAAAACACTGATCTTATGACAAATTCTGATTACGCAAACTTTCTTGTCGCATTAGGTTATTTAAAATCAAACGATTTTGTAGAAGCAAACTCATACATTGACGCTGCGATAAAGATGAATTCGCAAAATTTGAATTACAAAAAACTTAAAGCAGAGATTTTGTCACAAAGTAAACACCCGAAAGATGCACTTAAAATGCTCGCTTCTATCAAAGCTCAAAAACTTTACACAGCGGATTTTTCAAGAAAAATAAATTCGCTTGAACAATATGTTTTGTACAAATCCGAAAAAAATTATTCGGACAAAATGTACCACTTGGGCTACTATTATTATTATGAAAACGAGAATGCAAAAGCATTAAGAACACTTCAAAGCTCAATTACAACAAAGAAAAAACACAATAAAGATGTCTATGCGATATTGTCACGAGTTTACTTTGACATGCAAGAATTTGAAAAAGCACAAGATATCGCGACAAAAGCATACAAAATTGATAGCGGAGATATGACAACCCTGCTTGTTTTGGGGGATCTGAGTTATAGAACAGGCGATTACAAGACCGCACTAAAATATTACAAAGACGCCGAAAGCCATAATAAAACAGCAACTTCAATCTGCTCTGTCAAAGTTGCGCAAACTTATGAAATGTTAGGCAAAGAAAAACGAGCTGTTGATATTTATGAAAAAGTTTTAAAAACATATTCAGATAGCTGGGTTGCATACTACAAAATTGCACTTAAAGACAAATCAAAAGAACTTGCTTATCTAAAAAAAGCAATTGCAATCAACGCAAATTTTAAAGACGCTTGGCTTGATTTAGGGCGTTTAGAAATTGAACGTGGAAACTTTTTTGAAGCAAGAAAATATTTAGGCGTTGCAAATTATATTGACGAAAATGATTTTAGATATTATTATTATCAAGGACTGATTGCAAAAAATCAGGGGTTAAAACAAGATGCCGAAAAATATTTCAAAAAATCGTTGCTTTTAAAACCTGATTACGCACCTGCAAAAGAGGAATTAAGTATATGAAATACAACATTTTAATAGTAGAAGACCACGAACTCACACGTTTTGGATTGAAAACCACCTTCGAAAACGTAGATTTTGTAGAAAATATATATGAGGCAGACTCAGCTGAAACAGCAATTCAAATTTTTAATAAAGAGAAAATCGACATTGTTATTATGGATTTGGGATTGCCGAATATGAACGGAATTGAAGCTACAAAACAAATTCGTTCTTCCGATAAAGACGTAAAAATTATTATCTTAACTTCTCACAACGACGAAAAAGAGGTTCTAAACAGCCTTAAAGCAGGTGCTAACGCATATTGTTCAAAAGAGATAAACCCTCAAAGATTAGTAGAAGTTGTAAATTCAGTCGCTGACGGTGCAGCTTGGTTTGACCCGAGTATCGCGCACATTGTCCTAAAAGCCAGTGCAAATTCGCCGTCTTTTGAAACAAACGACAACAGAAAAGATTACGATTTGACCACTCGTGAAGCTCAAATTTTGAAACTTATGACAGAGGGATACAGCAACATGGAAATCGCGCAAATTCTTGTCATAAGCATTAATACAACCAAAGCACACGTTGCAAATATTTTGCAAAAGTTGGAAGTTGATGACAGGCTTCAAGCAGCATTAAAAGCACTTAAAAATAAAATTGTATAAATAGCAAGGAGAATTAAATAGATGATAGATTACACGAAAGAAGAATTAATTGAATTATTGAAAAAAAATCCAATAAAATTTAACGAATGGAAAGCCGAACAAGAGGAAGTTGATTTATCAGAAGTTGACTTTTCAGGAATTAATTTATCAGAAGTCGATTTTACAGACGCTGACATAAATTCCAGCTCTTTTGCAGATTGCAGTCTATCATTCGTAAACTTTACAAATACAGATTTGACATCAGTAGATTTCACAAGAGCACGAGTTTTGGAATGCGATTTTACAGACGCCTTACTTACAGGTGCAGATTGCAGTTACGCTGAAATGACATATTGCAATTTTTCAGACTCAGATATGGCAGGTTGTATTTTGTCAGAAACTAATTTGAGCAATTCAGATTTAACAGCAGCCGTAAACCTAAATGCAGCTCGCTATGATGAAGACACTGTTTGGCCGGAAGACGACATGCTTCCGGAAGACTTTGACGGAATGGGACATAAAGACTTGTCAGCACTTCAAGACGAAGAAGATGAAACATCTTCTGATTGGTAATATTTGGCATCTATAATGCATTTAATATTCATAAAAATTATTACAAAAAATCCTGCATTAAATTTTTAATGCAGGATTTTTTATTACTATTTAGCTTCAAAATCTGTGGCATATAAAATTTGAACTTCACCTGCCCGTAAAGAAACTTTCATAGCCCCCTTCTGAATAATTGGCGGATTAATTATTTTAACCGGAATAATATTATTCGATTGGCTAATATGTGGAACAGAAACAAACGCACTAATATTTTTTCTAAAATTTAAGTTTCCGATAATAATAGCACTTTGCCCTTCATAACTAATAGCATATGCAAAAATCGAAGGATCTGAAACTTTAAAGATAGTCAAATGTCCGTTATTAATCATCGGAGACAACTTTCTTTTCATCATATTGGTAAATACAAATGTCGAAAGCAACTCGTCATCATTTCCGCCGGCAGGACGAGAAAAGTTAAAAATATCAAGTTTACCACGATGAACAAAATAGTAATCGTCGTCTGTGAAAGTTTTAAACGCTTCTTTATTTGCCCACATATAAATGTAATTGTCACCTGTATCAAATCCGTCTACATAGTACGAGTTTACAGGCAAAGTCGCATTTAGCCACATAATCATTTCGCTCATCGGCTTTCCGTTAATCAAAATCGGGCTCATTTCGTCGTGAGTCGTAAAACTTCCGATTACAGCTTTTGGTTCAGAAAACTTTTTCAAATTTTCGTTTGTCGCAACAATTTGGTTGGTTAATTCTTTACCTGTTTTATAATTCTTTATATTGAAATAACTTCCGTAATACCCGTCAAATCCTGCTTCCAGCAACTTGTTGTAAGGAGTAAAGACAGCATAAGGCGAAACCGCATCATTCCAGCTTTCAGAAGCTTCTGCAAGCCACAAGAATTGCGGGTCTTTGGTTCTTGAATAATCAATCAGATCTTTCCAGAATTTTGCGGGCTTATTTGTTGCAACATCTGCACGAATTCCATCTGCACCAAGTCTGATTACCATATCTACAAAACCTTTGAAAAGATTGTAAACATCAGCATTTATGGCAGTTTCTGTACCGGCATTCAAAAGTCGAACATCAGTCCAGTCAGCAGGAACAACAGGTTGTCCTTGCTTATCTTTCACAAAAAGTTCCGGGCGTTGCATATACAAATCGTAAGCGCCGCAAGATGGCAAATCAATGATTACTCGAAGCCCCTGTTTGTGAGCTTCGTCAATAAATTTTCTTGCCTGAGATTCAAGAGAAAGTGCCGTGTTTTTGCTTCCCAACTGAGGGTTAAGCGTATTAAAACTTGATGCAGCATACAAAGAGCCTGCTGTACCGAGCGCTTTTGTTTTTCCGACAGGAGTAATCGGCATTACATGGATTGCATTAACACCTTTTTGCGAAAGTTCTTGAAGCTTTGGAATTGCGTTCAAAAATGTTCCGCTTTCTTCTGCATCGTCAAAGTCGATTATGCCGTTTTTGTTTATATCTTGCGCTCCAAAAGTTCTCAAATTGATTTCATATATTACGGTTGAGTTGCGCGTAAACATTCTACGTGCATCGTTTACCCAAACTCCCGCTGAAAATGCGCATTGCGCTTGTAACAATAACGCTGATATTGCAAGTGTAGTTAAAAGTTTTTTCTTCATAATCCCGATACTCCCTCTTTATAAACATGCTAACAAATAATTACATTTTTTGCAAATAATTAATTTTTCAGTTATAATCCACCGTATATGAAAAAATATTCTGTTGGAATTGATTTAGGCGGAACTAAAATCCTCTTTGGGCTTGTTGAAAGAGAGAGCGGAAAAGTTGTAGATTTCGTAAAGAAAAAGACGAAGAAAGAAAAAGGTTCGGATAATATTGTAAGAAAAATAATCGACGGTACCAGCCGATTGTTGGAGCAAACTCAGGTTGATTTGTCGGAAATTCAATCTATCGGCGTGGGTTCAGCCGGACAGATTGACAGAAAAAACGGAGTAATTATTGGAGCTCCGAATTTGGATTGTTATAATCTGGATTTAAAAAGTATTCTGGAAGAAAAGTTTAAAATTCCGACATTTATCGGAAACGATGTTGAAGTTGCAGCGCTTGGCGAGCAAAAATTTGGTGCAGGACGAAATTGCAACGACTTTGTTTGCGTTTTTGTCGGTACGGGAATCGGTTCTGCAATTGTTAAAGACGGAAAACTTATGCGCGGAGCAACAGGAACGGCTGGCGAGCTCGGACATATTATCGTGGATTTGAACGGCAGGCCTTGCGCTTGCGGAGCTCATGGGTGTTTGGAAGCTTATGCATCAAGAACCGCAATAGAAACAAGAATTGATGGTGCACTTAAAAAAGGGCGAAAATCTTGTATCTCCGAGTATTTGGAAGATGGCAAAGCGATAACTTCAAGCATGATCAGGAAAGCGATTGAAAGAGAAGATGAACTTGTGCTACAATGTGTTACAGAAGCCTCAGAATATTTGTCGGCAGGGTTGGCAAGTGTGATAAATCTTATTAATCCGGAACGGATTATTCTCGGAGGCGGTCTGATTGAGGCGGTTGACTATTTTTATCAATCCACAATCAAAAAAGCGCGAGCAAAATGTTTGCCTGTACCGGCTGAAAAAATTGAATTTAAAAAGACTGAATTAGGCGACTTTTCAGGAGTTGTAGGAGCAGCATTTTTAGATAAAAAGGAAGGAGAAGATTAGAATGAAAAAAATTATGATGATTAGACTATCTTCTCTTGGTGATGTAATCTTTAACCTTCCGCTGGCAAATGTGTTGAAGAAGAATGGATTTGAGGTTACTTGGCTCGTTTCCGAAAAAGGGATTGATATTGTAAAAGACAATCCTGCCGTTGATAAAGCGGTTCTTATACCTCTTCAACGTTGGAAAAAAGAAGGATTTTCGATTAAAAATTTAATAGAATTTTTGTCAATTTTAATTAATTTACGTAAAGAACACTTTGACATTGCAATTGATACACAAATGATGTTTAAAAGTATGATTTGGTTAAAACTTTGCGGGGCTAAAAGAAGGCTTTGTTACATTTGGGGAAAAGAATTTTCAAACCACGGCGGGAATGAAAAAGTTATTCCGGATCCTAACCCGAATTTTTCACAACACGCAGTATTTCAACATTTGCGATATGCAAGATATTTGGAGCTTGAAGGAACAGATGAAATAAAATTCACTCTTCCACCTACCAGCGATGAAACAAAAGCCAAAATTGATGATTTAATCAAAGATATCGACAAATCAAAGCCGCTTGTAATTATTGCACCTGCAACAACAAGAAAACTTAAACATTGGAACAAAGACAATTGGCGAAAAGTTGTTGATGCGATAAAAGATAAGTGCACACTTGTGTTTACCGGCGGTGCTTGCGATAACGAGTTAATTTCATATATAAGTCAGGGACAATTTTTGAGCCTTGCCGGAAAAACAAGTATTAAAGACCTGATAGAGTTATTTTCACGTGCAACCCTTGTAATGGCTCCGGATTCCGGTAGCGCGCATCTCGCAAGAGCAACAAATAAACCTGCCGTAATCTCGATATTCTGTGCAACTCCACCAACAATGTATGGGCCTTTTGGAGATGATGAAAAATATTTTGCGCTGGACGGAGGTTTGAAATGTCAACCTTGCCACTGCATGAAAAAATGTCCGCTTGAAGGTAAAGACGCCGAACAATGTTTAAATTATCCTGAACCTGAAAAAATTATAAATATTGTTAACAATATATTACAAAATTCAAAACATAGTGTATAATAAGAATATGAGTTTATTTGACAACATACGTGATATTTATAGAAAAGTTTCAGAAGTTGAAAGCGCTATATACAGCAGCAAAGAAGACTATTCCGAAATCTATGAACGCAACCTTCAACTGGAACGTGAAATCAAAGAACGCACTCACGAACTAAATATTGCAAATAAAAGAATGCTTACTTTGCAACATATTTGGGATATGATGAATGCTTCTCGTCCGTTACAAAGTGTTTTGGAAACAATTGTAAACAGCATTCAAGGAGAACTCGGCTATCTTCATTGTAATATTATAAAAAAATGTGAAGACGAAGAAGGAACATATCTTTGTGTATTAGCACAGTCAAATGATATCTCTATAAAAGAAGTTGACAAACTTGTAAAAGGACCTATTCAAGCTAAAAGACTTATTTATGACGAAAGAAGTATTTACGCAAAAGCAGCTTTTGAAAAGAAAATTATGCAAACAACAGATGTTGGCGGCACGTTGAAAATGGTTATTCCGGAAGTTTCTGACGAAATTGTAGAAGACCTTAACGAAAGAGATAACTGCAAATCAATAATTACAGTACCTTTGTATTCCAGAAGTGTTCACTATGGTTGGTTTAACGTATTTTCTTCAAGGCAAGAAATGACGAATGGGGAAACTGACTTCTTGACAATTTTTGCTCAACAAATTGAGATGGCAATCACAATTGCCGATTTGTTTGAAGAAGTTAAGGCACAGGCTGTAACGGACTCTTTGACAGGGCTTTATAACAGAAGATATTTTGAAGAGTATTTGAAAAAGGAAGTTACTCGTGCACTTCGTCAACAACAGGCTTTCAGTATAATCGGATTGGATTTGGATCACTTAAAAGAAATCAATGACAAATACGGGCATGCATACGGAGATTTGGCGATTAAAACGGTTGCAAATGTGTTGAAGAAAAACGCTCGATCCATTGATACTGCGGCTCGTATGGGTGGCGAAGAATTCAACGTAATTCTCCCGGGAGTTGATTCAAACGGAGCTATGATTGCGGCAGAAAGAATTAGAAAAGCTCTTGAAAACGAACCTCTTGATACGATAGGACATGTTACGGCAAGTATAGGGGTGTCAACATTTTTGGAGCATTCTGATAATATAGAAGATATTTTGGAATTGACCGATCAGGCAATGTATCAGTCAAAACGTAACGGCAGAAACCAAGTTACACTTGCAAAACCGATTAATGAAACAAGTTGGCAAGAAATTGCAGTCAATACATTTATGGATATTTTGTCAAAACACAATATTCCGCTTAACAAAGATGTCACTGATCACTTGAAAGAAAAACTTCAAAAAACAGATGAAGCGCCGAAAGAAGCACTCTATAATGTTGCGGACATGCTTACTCAGACCTACAATCCGCTTCATCATTCAGGGGTTATGAAATCGAAAGTTCTTCTTGCTGTCAGCCTTGCAAAACGTTTTGATTTACCGAAAGACGACATTGACAAACTCCGTATCGCAATGCTTTTGTATGATATCGGGAATTTGATGTTGCCTGTTGAGCTTTTGCAAAAAACAACTCCACTTACGGAAGAAGAAAGAAATCACATCAAAGAGCACCCATTGATTGCGGCAAGAGAGATTTTGAAGCCGATAAGCTATATTCAAGATGTAATTCCGATAATCGAACACCACCACGAAAACTGGGACGGTTCAGGTTATCCGTCAAAGATTTCTCGTGAGGAAATTCCGATGACATCGCAAATTATCTTGATTGTTGACGCTTATTTTGCCTTGACAGAACCTCGTACGTATAGAGCTGAACTTACGCCAAGACAAGCAATTGAGGTTATCAAAAAAGATGCAGGCAAAAAATGGAATAAAGCTCTTGTCGAAGAATTTATTTCGCTAATCGACCACGATGCATAAAATATACAAATGAACGAAAAAGAACTTATAAAAATCATTAAATCCACATTGAATTCCGACTATATAGGCGATGATTGCGCCTATTTGAAAGATTTAGGAATTGTTGTAAGTCAGGACAGTTTGGTTGAAGATGTACATTTTAAACGTGATTTAATTACACCATATCAGCTCGGCTACAAGTCTGTAATGGTTAATATCAGTGACATTTGTGCATCAGGTGCTGAGCCTTTGTACTTGACAGTTTCACTTTCTTTGCCAAAAGATGTTAATGAAAGTTTTGTTGAAGAATTTTATAAGGGAGCAAAAGCTGCGCTGAACGGTGCCAAAATCGTCGGAGGCGACTTGACCGGAAGCGACAAAATTTATATTTCTGTGACCGCAATCGGAAGTGATAAGGGGCGAAAAATTTCATCTCGCGCGAATGCAAAAGTCGGTTATAAAGTAATAGTTTCAGGAGAACATGGCAATAGCGCTATGGGGTTGAAATTGTTGTTGGACGGAACTTGTACTCATCAGCCACACCCCGATGGGAACGAGGGGGAGAAGTTTATCTCTGCTCATCTGACGCCAACAGCGCAACGATACTTTTCCCATCAAATCGCAAGTCAGATAAAAGTTGATTACGCAATGATGGACACATCAGACGGGTTGGCGGACGCACTTATTCAGATTGCAAAAGCAAGTGATGTGACACTATCAATTGACTCAGAGAAAATTCCTCATGACGCACGTGTCGGAATGGATTTAGTCTTGTATGGCGGTGAAGATTACCAACTTGTTGCCGCTGTACCACAAAATTTCTTGCAAAATATAACTGATTATACAATAATAGGAGAAGTGAAGTCGTCAGGAACAGGCTTGGAAATTGACGGAAAAAGTTACACTGATATAGATAGCAAATTGTTTAATCATTTTAAGGAGCAGGCATGAATTTTAAAGTAAACGCAATAATTCCCGCTGGCGGAACATCATCTCGCTTTGGGAAAAGCAACAAATTATTAGAAAAAATCGGAGAAAAAGAGGTTATAAAATACACTGTCGAGGCGTTTGAAAAATCAAATATTGACGAAATAATAATTTGTGCAAACGTTGCAATAATCGACGATTTAAAAAAGATTTTAAACGACTGCAAAAAAGTTCGAATAATTGAAGGCGGAGCATCTCGTCAAGAGTCTGTTTTTAACGGAATAAAGGCTTGTGAATGCGATTATGTCCTAATCCACGATGCAGCAAGACCAATGATTACAACGGATTTGATTAACACTGCGATAGATGAAGTTGTTTTTAAAAACGCTTTGACTGTTGCAACAAAAACGATTGATACAATTAAAGAAGTCGTGGACGGCAAAATCGTCAAAACAATCGACAGATCAAAGCTATATAACACTCAAACTCCACAGGCTTTCAGATACGATTTGATAAAAGATGCACATGAAAAACTTTCTGGGCAAAATTTTACAGACGATGCAGGCATGTTGGAAGCTCTTGGACAAACGGTTTATATTTTGAACGGAAGTTACAAAAACATTAAAATTACGACACAAAACGATATTGATATTGCAAAAGTGTATCTTATAAATTAAGTTATTTACAAAAATGTGCTCAGAATTTAAAAAAATAATACATAAAAAATCGGACCCGATAGAGTCCGATTTTTCATAAGGTGATTTTGATTACTTCGTCTTTCAGAAATTCTTCGAACAAAAATTGTTATTGTCCTCAGAATAACGACTCAAATTATTCTTTTGTATATTCAGCATCGATTACGTCATCATCGTTCTTTTTGTCTTCTGTTGATGATGAAGCATTTTCAGAGCTTGCTGTTGATTGTTCTTCTTTTTGAACAGCTTCGTAAGCTTTTTGTGAAATGCTAAACATTGTTTGTTGCAATTCGTCAGACAATTTTTTCAATTCATCTGTCGGTTTGTTTTCATCAATTGCTTTTTGCAATGCTGCTTTTTGTTCGTCTAATTTTGACTTGTCTGCGGCATCAATTTTGCCTTCAAAATCTTTTACAATTCTGTCAGCTGAACCGATTAAGCTTGTTGCATTGTTTTTAATTTCAGCTTCTTCTTTTTTCTTCTTGTCTTCTTGAGCGTTAGCTTCTGCTTCTTTAACCATCTTATCGATATCTTG
>CAKUZO010000043.1 GCA_934717895.1 uncultured Candidatus Melainabacteria bacterium
ATATTGGGGTGTCGCCAAGTGGTAAGGCAGCGGTTTTTGGTACCGCCATTTCGGAGGTTCGAGTCCTTCCACCCCAGAATATTAAAGACCTATCGTAAGATAGGTCTTTTAGTTTGTGTTAGAAGTTTATTTCTCGCTTGAGATTTATTCCGTAAATGCCATTTTTGATAAATACAGTATTTGCAGTAAATATAAAAAGTAAAAAGTAGTGATAATTGCAAAATGCCATAATAAATATACAATATAGGATTTGCAAGCAGAAGAATAGTTAAAGTGCTCAAAATACATCTGAAACCCCATAAATCTAAAATATATTTCACAAGACTTAACCGAACAAATTTTGCCAGGAACTCAGCCGGAAAATTTGAGTTTGCAGAAATTATTAGTTCTAAAGAATAAGAACTAACTTTAGTATACACTTGTCTAATAGACATATGACTATATTTATGCGTACACTTTAATAAGGAGAGTGTATAAATATGAAAAAGAATATTTCTTTAGCTGAGTATTATAAAATTCCAATAGAAAAATTTGAAGAATTAGGGATATTAAATCCAAATTTAAAACAAAATACAAATATGTTTATTGATCCTGTATTATTAAAGGATTCTAAATATAAAATTTTTAGTAATAAAGCTTACAAAAAATATATAAAATTTTTTGAAAATTTATATGATCAGATGAAAACTTATACAGAATTACCTGATGAAATTAAAGCTGAATCACAAGAAGATTTAATAAGCAAATTTTTTGCTAAAGGTATACCTTACTTATGTTTGGGCTATTCGTCTTCTGGAGAAAGAGATAGTGGAATAGGACACAAAGGAGCAAAAAGAATTTTTAAAAAGGCTGAAAAATTATTTTCTTTAAGTATTGATAAAAATCCTGCAATATTTTCGGTTGTATATATGTTAACGGAAAAAATAGGACCTGATTATATAAGTGATATGACAGCACAAATAATAATCGATGAAATTAAAGAATTTACTCAAACTATGGCACCTAAATTAGGATTGAAAACATCAAAATTTAAAAAGGAAAAGTATGAACTACCTATTCATCCTTATCTTAAGAAGCCAATATTGTTATTACCAGAAGATATTTTAAATTTACTACCTATTGATGTTGATATTGAAGATATATACAATGGTTATCACCCAAATGGAACAATTCGCAGAAAAGTCAATGAATATATTGCGGATATATTCAAAGACTATCAAATAAAGCGTAATAAAAAGAATTTACAAGAGATATTAACAAATTATTTTTCTGATAACACAGATGTCTTGAATGATTACATCAAATATGCAGAATCAAGAAAATCTAAACCGTATGATTTTTTGAGTGATAAAAAAGGTTATTATTTTGCTCAAAGATTCAGAAAAATGTTTAATCTTAATGAGATAGATGTAGAAGGATTTGATGTTATAGATGTTGTAGATGAAACGATTAAAAGATTTAAGAATAAGATAGACAACAATAATGATATTAAAAGAAATTTATTATGGTATAAAGAAAAACCAAGAAATGAAAAATGTTGGCAACAAGCATTCCACCTATCTATATTTCAAAAATTAGAAGATGCCGGATTTGATGTTGGTCCTGAATATCAAACAGGTAGAGGTCCTATTGATTTTTGTGCTTCTAAGGGCTCAAAATGTAGAATATTAATAGAAATTAAATTATCAAAGAATAATCCAATAAAAGGTTTAGAGCATCAATTAGAAATCTATAAAAAATGTGTTGAAAATGTAAAAGCATATTTTATATGTTTTAATATAGAGAAAGAAAATGAAAAATATAATAAATTAAATGCAGATCTTGAGAGAAAACGAAAAGAATTAAATTTGGATACAGAAATTTTTATTATTGATGGGAGAATAAATTTATCTGGAAGCAAAGAAAAATAATTTCGGATACGCAAAATCGCAAACGGAGAATTTGGCAAGAAATCTACATTAAAAAACAGAGAATTATTATAGTTTTAATATTCTGTTTTAATAAAATCGCTATATTGCCCCGTGTTTGCGGAACTTTTGTTTAGAGAGATTAATCTTATCTCTCTTTTGTGGGCTAAAAAATGGAGCAAACAGTCCGAATAGCAACAGGCTCCCTGACTATATCAACCTGTTAACCTGATAAAATTTTTTAACCTGTTATTTTGCTATACAGTTAGTATATTAACTAGTTATATCAGACTTATTTGAATTTCAGAATTTATAAATAACAGGTTATTAACAGGGAGGTAACAGGTAATTTTTTAGGTTAAAAAGATACGATGCAATTTTATTAAAATTTCTTCAAACAATATTTGTTGTAAATATTTTCTAGTTCTAAATAATAGTTTTCTTTAAATTTTATATGTTTTTTATCGGATATTTTCCATTGAGTTATACATGTATTTAGGCTATGTAATATTGAATCATTTTTAGAAATAAAAGTTATATCACAGTTGTTATTCTTTAGATTTAAAATAATATTCGAAATTAGTTCAGGATTATCCTTAACCATATTTATTTCTGCTTGGGAATCAATACCTATTAGATTTTTGAGTATAATATATCTTACAATCATATTATGCAAAAAATCTTCATGCAAAAAGTATCTCATTGTTAAATAAAGTTCCATTAACGCTTTCCATATATTTTCAAAAAAAGTAGTTGCAGAATTTACTTGTTTTTTTGAAATAAAATATTCAATAACAGCTATACCCGTTAAAATTAAATACTGCGAGTGTGATATGTTATGCATATTGTCCTCATAATTTGAATGCATAGCTTTTTGTCGTTCAATATATAAAGCATTCCATATTTTTTGCCATTCATCAGCAGGTTTATCAATTTCAATAAACAACTGCGATAATAAATAGTGTTCAGTTTTTATAAAAGACTTATCAGATGAAATATATATTTTATTTGATAAATCTAATATGTAATCTCTAAATAATTTCAAATATTCTAGAGGAAAATTCATAGAGTCAGTTGTATATATTAAGGCAAGTAATAGTTCTTTACGTTTATTACTCAAATATTCATTTTCAAAGAAATTTTTACTAAAACTTTTGTCTTGTTCTACAATTTCTAATCCGATTATTTGTATTGTCATTTGTGTTATTTTTTTGTAAGTTTCAGAACGCGAATCTAGGATTGAAACAAGATGCAATAACCATTTTTGGATGAAAAAATTACAATCAGGTCTTTGTTTTAATTGTTTAATGAATAATTCAATGTGTTTTTTTAATATATCATCAACTTCATGTGTGGTATTTTTATATAATTCACATACATGTATTAAATTATTATTTAATATTATTGTAAGTAATGGTAATAAAATAGCTTTATTGTTCCATTTTTCACTATTATTTGTAATTTTTGGTGCCAGAGATAAAATCTTGCAGATCAGTTCTATATCGTATTCGATTGTATTAATAGTTAAAAAATCTTCCAACAAAAAAATGCAATTTATTTTAGATAGTATTTTTACCACTTTTTTAATATCTAAATTTAATATTGGAGTTAGTGCAAAATATAATACACCATTTGATATATATCTATAATGCATACGAGTTCTGTCATTTAGAATATTTAAAATATCTGAATTTTCTGCATTCTTTTTCAAAAATTCTTTGAATGCGGGCTTTTCATCTTCTCTGATATAATTCAAAAAAGTTTGGTTAGCATAATCAATAATACCATCAAGTTTATCAGTATATTTTTTTAATAATGTTTTATTTTGAAATTTTTCAGTCAATATTTTGCTATAAAAAAGATATGCATTAAGATGACTATAGCGATTAAACCATTCAAAAAACTCAATAAATTGGCAATCGGTTTGTAAAACTTTATCAACACAAAAATTCCCCAATATGTACGATTTTATATTATCGCTCAATGTATATTCGTCAGATTTTTTAATAAATTCATTATATGAGTATTTTTTTTGAAATGCCAAATTACAAAACTCATAAAAAAAAGTTTTGGTTTTATCATCAAGTTGCAAATATTCACTTACAGTAGTTTGATATATCTTTAATTGTTCTTTCATATATGGTGTTTGCATTTCTGTTTCTATCATAAAGTCCTCTCTGAAAATTTAGAATTTTCAATTTGTTTTATAAGCATGGATATCTTATTAGCATCCCATCCGCAACTAAATGCGCTAAAGCCTTCGCTGGTTTTTCCTCCGACAGTACATCCAAAATGAAATAGTTCATTATCCAATATTGCAAATCTATCATGAATGTATTTGTGCTTTATTTCAAATACTGCAAATTTGTCAGCAAGAATACGTTTAATTTCATTGAGAGAATTTTTAATATTATCTACATTTTCTGTATAAAGCTTAAACATTTTAAATGTTGGTATTTTGTTTTTATTTTTTTGCATAATTTTTATAACTTTATCCAGATCTTCATTTATAAAAAATTTATCAATTATAATTATATATTCAGCTTTTTCAAAATTGTTCCAAAAAATACTACTATATAAATCATTTCTATCAAAACAGCAACCATTTACAATTTCAATATCTTTAGAGTCACGTTTCCCAGATTCATAATTTGCGGACAAAAAATATAACTTGGGTTCTTTATTCGCAAATTTTTCCGGAATTGGTACTTGGATAACATTATCAATTTGCGGTTTCATGGTTCTCAATCCATTCTTTTAATGTTGTTATTTTTTGCTTGTCATTTATAATGCTATAATAAATATTTTGAATTTCTTTTGGTGCTGATGATTTAATCAGAATACTTGCTCTTTTGCCAATATCAGCCAACGAATTTCCACTAATCCAAACTTCTTCATCTATAAATATAAATCTATCATGAAAAGCTGGTTCTCTTCCAAGCATCACCATTGCTTCAATATGATAATTCTTTGACGCATTATCAATATTTTTCAACAAAGTTTTGGCTTGATTTTTATTTTTGCCGCCTTTTAATACCAAAGAAGAGGTTATTATTGTAGTTTTTACGCTTGGATTTACCGATAAAACAAATTTAAATAATTCTCTGGTCGTAATATAGGGATCGATTATAGTAATTCTTGTTTGAGCTTTGGCAATAATACTTCTAATAAATGCTGTTGCTTCTTTTGGGTTTTCATAAAATAGTTTTTGAGTATTTTGAGCTATATTTTTTTGCTCCCTTGTTCTTTTTGATTTTAATAATTTAATTGCTAATGTTTCTGTTTTTGTTTTATTGTTTTCTCCAATTGTAATTGTTTCACTACTATATCTTGAAGTTTCATATGTTTCTTCGATACCATCATAATTTTTAGTTGGAACATTGATCTTATTTGTACCTGTTACAATATTCATACTCAAAGATAAACTTTTCATAAAACCATGAAAACCTTCCCATAATAATAGTCCTCTTTTTGGACAAATTACAGCATAACCAATAGCTTCAACTTCTCCTATGTTATCTATTATGAAATACAGATTATTTAATGCAACTTCTTTAAAGCATTTATATCCAAGATTCCGTTTTTCTATATATAACAATTTTAAATCCGAAATATCAACATTGTATCTTGGTTCAATTTCAAATGACACAGATTCAGATTTGGCATTTGTGTTTGTAATAAGTTTTGTATTAACACTTCTTAGTAACGGATTATATGCAACTAAACATATTGATCCAATGTACTCAGAATATAATGATAAATCAAACTTAAAGTTATCACTAATCCAATTAATGTTTTCTTCATCAAGGCATAGTTGTCTTATTTCTTCTGGAAAATCTTTTTCAAATAAAAAATGACACCTTACACAACCTACGAAATCTTGTAAAAATGGAAGATTATTCGATAGTAAAAGATCTGGATAAGCAGGTTCTTGTTCATAGTTAATTAATTCAAAAGGTTCATTATTTTGCCAAAACATATGAGAAACATTCCCAGACGAAATATTACTATACCAATTTAAAATATTTTCAACTGTATCTATGATTCTTGCAAAAAATAAACGTTTATTTGTTTTCTTTACACTGTGGCTATTTTCTTGAATATTTATAGGTTTTGGATATTCATTGGGAAACAACTCAATAAATGCAAAAATTAATGTTCTTTTTCCATTATCATACAACCACAATATATTTAATGCAGCATACTTATAATCTTCTAGCAACATATTTGAACTTGTAAAAAAAGACATAAAACTCCTTTTTTCTTATTATATATCAAAATTGTTTATTCAAAATACTTATTAAATAATCTTTATAGTACTTTCTAAGTTTCGTTGTTTTTTTGATTTTAACACTTGTTCCCCATTTGAAAAGTTCATGGCAGATGGCAAGTTTACCACCGGAGGTGAATTTTACTTGAATATTACCGTTATCAAGTTGTTTTATCTTTTGTGTCGGATGAAAATGATAATTCAAAACATCTTCTGCAACAGATTTGTCAAATTCTAATGTAATGTTCATTGGTTCTTCCTGATAGATTGAAAAAGAATTATTACAATATTCTGATAATAAAAATTTTTCATCTTTTTCAAAATAATCATCTGTTACAATAAGATTTTGAAGTTTATCCTCCTTGTAAAGCCTTAAATCGTTTACATATTCATTAAATCCAACAAGATAATATTTATCTGAAATTATTACCCCATAAGGGTTTAATACGATATGGCGCAAGCCCTTATCTGTATTGTAATCAAATTCAACCTTTTTAAATGAAAGCATAGCTTGCCGGAGTTTATCTAAAACCTTTTTATCTGCTTTAACTCTTGAATATTGGTGTACTGCAAAACCTTCGGATTCAAGTATTGCTTCAATATCTGTTTCCAGTGCCATTGCATTTTTTTGCGGAGTTAAAGCTTTTATTTTGGCAATTAATTCATCAAGTTCTTTTTGCCTATTTTCATCGTTTGATAGCCCTTTTAAGTATTCAAGGTTCGCAAAATCATCAGGGGTAAATGAAATTAACATGTTGGCAGTTCCTTTAATAAATCGCCAGCGTTTTTTCTTATCAGAAGTTGAAACTTCTTCAACTTTTTCAGGAAACATTTCAAATAACAGCGACTTCATTCGTTCTGCTGATCTGCGGGAGCATTCAAAATGTTCTTGAATATCATCAATACACAACCCGCAATAACTATTCTGAAACATCATTGCAAGTTCTATTATTTCTGCTGCTTTATTTAATCTGGACATAATTTAATTTTATAACAAAAATACGTCATTTTGTGACATAATTGTCAATATCGATTTTTAAAATTTCACCCTTTTTGTTTACATACATCCATTTATTATGAGTTATTGCAAGAGTATATTCCCTATCGTTAAAAGGCATTAAGATGTCAAATTTAAAATCAATTAAAACTTCATTTTGAAGGTTAATTAATCCCCACTTCAATTTGCCATTGACCCGACTTCTGGCAGGAAGAGTATTATCTTTATCTAAGCATTTATCACGCTTAAACCAATATTTAAAAGGAACTATAATATTTTCATTAACATCAATAATTCCTTCTTTTGAATCTTTATTTGCAACAAGCAGATTTTTATTTATAAAGAATAAATCATCATATTTAAAATCAATTTTGATATTGCCGAATTTATCAATTAAACCGTTTTTATCATTTTTCATAGCGCAAAAATATTCACCGTTTCCCTCGGAGTTTATAAATTGAAAGTCTTCGTCGCAAACTTTCTTATTTGAAAAATCAATTATATATCCCTTGTTAAAATTATGTACAAACATTGTTTCATTAGAAAAAATCTCAATATGTTCGTATTCAAAAGGAATAAGGGTTTCATTTTTTGAGTTTATAACGCCACATTTGCCATTTTTTTGTGCCACAGCCAAACTTTTTGTAGTGTCAAAAAAGTTTGAGCATAAACAATCATATTCGAAAGGAATAATAACTTTACTCTCAAGGTTAATAACCCCTTCCTTACCTTCTTTTTCTACGATAAAGCCCTCGTTTTTTCTAAATGGCAGGGCATAGATATTAAAACTTTCATC
The DNA here is from genome assembly GCA_934717895.1 of uncultured Candidatus Melainabacteria bacterium. Taxonomy (GTDB): domain Bacteria; phylum Cyanobacteriota; class Vampirovibrionia; order Gastranaerophilales; family Gastranaerophilaceae; genus Stercorousia. The sequence continues at coordinate 7,971 of CAKUZO010000043.1, forward strand.
GTAAATGAAAGGAACGATGATATTTTCATTAACGTTAATCAAACCCCATTTACCTTGATTTTTTGCACAAATATGTTCTTTATCTCCAAAAAACTTCATATTGTCATATTTAAAATCAATAATGGTTTTCCCACATTCATTAATCACTCCATATTTTTCATTTAATTTTGCTGTAAAAAAGGAACGGTTTTCACCAAATGTCTTTTTTAATTCTTCATATTTGGGAGAGATTAAATAATTGCCGTAATTGTCTATAAGACCATATTTTTTATCAATTGAAATAATAATACAGTCTTTATCAACCCTTTCAAAATTATCGCATTTGATTTTTAAATGAACCTTGCCTTTTTCATCAAATTCATACCAATAACCATCGATTTTACCTGATGCCTTGCCATAAATAAAACCGTAATATCGCATGCCTTCTAAAACCGGATGTGCAAGTTCTGATACATGAGAATATTCGGCATTATAATAATCATACAGCCCTATTAAAATTTTTGCTAAAATTATTTTAACAACGGTTTTAACCCTTGCCCTGCTCACCATAAGAGTTTTAGAGATTTCTGATATATTTTTACCCTGCTTTATGAGGATGAAAAATTCTTCCTCTCTTTCTGTGAGTTTTGTACCGTTTTGAATTTCACAAACAAGAGTTTCATTTTCTTTGATATTAAAATTATCAACCATAGTTTTAATTTCCGCTTTAGAAAGATTAATAATATCGGATATTTCTTTATTGGTTTTTCTATTAATTAATTCCAAAGTCCAAGCTATTGTGATATCTTCAAGATGTTTCCACTTCTCCCATTCTTTTAAAATGTATTCTGCAGTCTTGGACATTACATTTGACCATTTACTTTAAGTTGTTCAATTATCCAATCAACACATTCTTTAACTTTATTATTAAAACTATTTTCTTTTACAAGTTCAAAGATTGTATCATCGGATATCGAAAACACCTTTTCTTTAAATTTGTTTTTTGAAAATGAATTATTCCAAGATAAATCATTGGGATTCAAAACTTGAATCAGCTTAAATACGCTATTATTTTCCAAACTGATACGTGCCACATCTACCTGGGATTTATCTTCTGATAAAGATAATTTATATCCAAGATTCCATTCATTATCATCTTGACTGTTATCATCAAACGGTTTTATTTTTGTAAGTTCTTCTTCAAGTTTTTCTTTAAATCGGCTTAATAAAGTATTTTTTAGTGCCTGTGCGATACTGTAAGCATTTTCAATATCGTTTTGTGTTTTTAATAAATTTTCAATTTCCATTAGTTCGCCTTTCTTTGTTTGTAATGTAAACTCTTCTATTGCTGTTTCAAATTGCAATAAAATTTCTCTGATAGGTGCTTTGTTTATGGTTGCTTTATCAGATATGCAAGCTCTTATCCAGTTTAATATATCCACATTCCAAGATATGAGACCAATTTCTTCATCTTTTAAACTCTCTCTGCTTCCCATAGATGGTTCTGTTCCATATTTTGTAAGATAATATACTTTAGGATTTTCGTCATTTGGTTTTCTTTTCTTTGAATAATCGTATAATTGTTTCGATTGGTCGCAGGCATTTATTTTAACCTCTATAGGAATTACAAAATCTTTTGTTCTGTCTTTTATGAGTATGTCAATTCTTCGACAACCTTCAATTACTTCTTCTCTTATAACCTCTAGTTCTGATAATGGAATATCCTTTTTTAAAACTATTTTGAAAAATAAATTTAAATATATTTTATTCTGACCATGAGAACCGTTTGGGTCTAAAAGTTCGGTTAAAATTCTGCACATTGGGACTTCTTTTTGACTAATATGTGTAATTTCAAATATATTAAAATTATTACCTGTTTCTTTTGCAATTGTTTCTTTTATAGTTTTCTGTTTAATTGTAATTTCGTTTACATCATTCAGTAATTTTTCAATTTTTTCTATCATATTTTACTCCATTTATATAAGTTGTGTTTCTTTGATTTCAGATTGATTTTTAATTTTTTAATTTACTGTAATAATCTGATCTGCATAATCTAGCATACTTGTTTCGGTGCTTACCAAAATAATTTGTTTCTTATTTGATTCTTCTTTCAGATTTTTTATAAAATCTTTTAATTTTGTGCTATCAAATTGATTATGAGAATTTGAATCTAAAAGTACAAAATCAAAATCTTCATAAGGAATATCGTTATCATTTGCCGGTTTTCCATTTATACATAATGATTTTTTGCCATTAATATCAATTGTTTTAAAAATTGATATCAAATTCCCATTTCCATCTATCAAAACAATTTTAACAGATGCCTCTGTTTCGCTTTCGTGTATCAAATATTCAGTTTTTGCCTCATATTTCCCTAAGGCAAAATTAATTCCATCGATTATATTGCTTTTTCCTGTGCCATTTAAGCCTGTAATTACTGTTAATCCTGAGTCGAAAGAAATTGTGCATTTACCTTTAAAGGATTTAAAATTGTTTAATTCTAAAAATTTAATTTTCATTTTTATATTTCCTTAACCATTGTAGTGTCTATGTTTATTCTTAAATATGAGTTTAACACAGCACCCCGTCAATTTATGACGTAACAATTTCTTTTCATTAGACTGTAAGTCTATACGGTTGTACATTCATAATAGCATAATTAAAGAATGAATAGCAGTGTTATCAGAAATTTTGCAACAAAAGTACAACAAATAAGACTTGCTAAAAAACTTACAAAAGGTAAGGTCGCAGAGCTAGCCGGATTAGATATTTCATATATTGGTAAAATTGAGCGAAATGAAAAAATTCCAAACTTAAGAACAATAGTAAAACTTGCTGATGCCCTTGAAGTTCAGGTCAAAGAATTGTTTGATTTTTGATGCTGTTATTTATTATCAAATGATTTTGCAATAATGATGTTATTATTTTCCAAATAAATACTTAATTTCGGCGTTAAATTTTTTAATTTGTTGCTGCCAATATAATCCAAAGCTAAAGTCATATTATCAAGTTCTTTTTTATCTGATTCTTTTATAGAGAATAATTTTTGAAATTTTATAGGTTCTCCATATTTTGGAGCATTATTTATTTCTGAATAATTTGTTTTTATAAGTTTCAAAATATGAACCATAAATAGTTTGTCTGCTTTATTTTTAAAATAATAATTCTTATTTTTTTTAAACGTCTTTTTACAGTTTTTACATTTGTATCTTGGTGTTTTTTCAGTAGTTGAATCATATCCATTAACAACTATATCTGTTTTACCACAATAAGGACATTTCTCTGGTTTGGTGTTATTCTTTTCTTTCATATTCTAATTATAACATCTTTCAAGATTTATCACAAATTTATAATTTTTCGTGATAGTAAATCACCTAAAGCGCTTTGATAGTAAGAGTTATAGTCATTTTTGTCTTAAGCAAAAACTTCTTTCTAGTTTATTCCGGCAGCAAAAAGTTAGAGAACCTGCCGGAAAGGACAAAAAATGAATACGGAAAAAATTTGTAACCCACTTATTTTGAGAATTGAAGTAGAAAAACTTAAAGAACCCGAAAGAAAATTACGAAAGCACAAGCCCGAGAAAATCAAAAAACTTGCAAGACTTATCAAAGAAAATGGTATTTTTATCCCTATTGTAATTGACAAGAAACAAAAAATTGTAACCGGTTACGCAAGGTATCTTGCAGCTAAAGAATTGGGGCTTGAAAAAGTTCCCGCTATTGATGCCTCTCATCTTACAGCAGAACAGCTAAGAGCCTATTCTATAGCTGATAACAAGATGACAGAAACTGCCAAGTGGGATATTGATGCCTTGAAGTTTGAATTTAAAGAATTGCAGGAATTGGATTTTGACTTAAGTCTTACTGCTTTTGAAATTCCTGAGATTGACTTTATAATTCAAGATTCTAAGAAAAATAATAAAAATGAATCCATAGAAACAATACCGGATGATCTTAATATTGAAAAACGTGTAAATACCGGAGATATATGGCAGCTTGGTAAACATCGTTTATTATGTGGAAATGCTTTAGATATTCAGAATTACGGATTATTACTCAAAGATATCAGACCGGTAATGGTTTTAACTGACCCTCCCTATAATCTTGCTGTTAAAAATATATGCGGCAATGGAAAAATTCAACATAAGGAATTTGCAATGGCAAGCGGAGAAATGTCATCTGAGGAATTTACTGGGTTTCTTGGTGCTATTTTTAATAATCTGATGCAATATACGATAGATGGCTCTTTGCATTATATATTTATGGACTGGAGGCATGTGTTAGAAATTTTAACCGCCGGCAAATGTTATTCTGAATTTAAAAATTTGTGTGTTTGGAACAAAATGGTTGGCGGACAAGGCTCTTTTTACAGAAGTCAGCATGAATTAGTATTTGTGTTTAAAAACGGCGTGGTCAAATATATAAATAATATCCAACTTGGTAAATTTGGTCGCTATAGAACTAATGTATGGGATTTTAAGGGGGTTCATGTTTCAAATCCTGAAAATAAAGATGATTTAAAATTTCATCCAACTTGTAAACCTGTAAAAATGCTGGAAGAAGTTATTTTAGATGCAAGCAATCCGGATGATGCTGTACTTGACTGTTTTGCAGGTTCAGGCTCCACTCTTTTAGCTTGTGAGAATACAAACCGGGTTTGTTATGCGATTGAACTTGAACCTAATTATTGCGATGTAATACTTCATCGCTTTGAACAATTAACTGGAGAAAAAGTGCAACTAGTAAGCACTTTAGAGGAAAATAAAGGAGGACAATAATTATGGGTATTTTTGACAAATACGAAAACATTCAGGATGTAATTGATGAGGCTATAAAAACCTATCATCCTGAAGGTAACAGGGATTATAAAACAGGACAATTTATTAAAGGTAAGTCCGGAAATCCAAAAGGACGTCCAAAAAGGAATTTAAAAACAAGACCAAATGAATGTCTAAACAAAATTTTGAGTCAATTTGTAGAAACAACAATTAATGGTAAACATAAAAAGATTACTTGTTTGGAGGTTTTGATTCACAAATTGGTTAGTGAAATTATAAAAGGTGATGATACAAAATTACTTTTACAATTTTTAAAGATTTTTAGATCTGATATAGATATTCAGCATGAATTAGAAACTCGTCTAAAACCTAAAAACGAAGGACCTGATGTTCCCGGATATATAATTCAGTCACAATTAACCCAATTACTAGACATACTTAATGGTATTGATAGAACCAGTAATATTCCAAAAGAATATATTGTAGAAGATAAATAATTCAAGGATATGGGGCAAGGTAAAAATCACTTTGTCCCATATTTTTAACCTTGACTATTATTTAAATCAGAGTTTGAATGCAATACGACTTAAAATGACATACTTATATGTAAAAATAAATAACGGAGGCATATTATGTCAGAACATCATTGGTATAAATTAAGAAAAAGACTTGAAAACATTATACACCCAAGCCTTAATTTGTCCTTCATTTACATTCCTTTAAGCAAAAAGACTCAATGGAGTGAAATTACAGTAAGATTTTTTCAAATAAAATTTGATAATGAGATTATTTGGGCATTTCCTAAAAATACAAATCAAAATATTGACCAAGGCTTTATTCACGGATGGAGTAATAAAACAAATGAGTGCATAGAGTTTCCCATTCAATCAATAATTAAATACCTTGATTTGCCAAGGCAGGAATTAATAAAATATCAGGATAATGCCGGATTAGCCGATATTTTAAAGGCTATGGACAGAAGAATAAGCCCAAAGCGTTTAAAAGAATTAGAATTGTCGCCTGCTGCAAAACAAGTATTAAATAAACGGCTATCTTTAAAATGATAATTTCTGTGTCTTTTTTGCATTTAGACTTGATTTCGCTTGCGACAAGAGCGATTAATGTAAGTATGGATAACTTAAAAACACTAACAACAAAGGAATTACAATCAAAATGGCAAGAAATCTTTAAAATACCTGCACCAAAAGGTTATACTAAGTCATTCTTAATCAAAGAGATAGAATGGTATTATAAATACAGAAAATTATCAGGCGAACTTCAAAAAAGATTGGATAAACTTGTCGAACACTATTCAGAAACAAAAACCATAGATACCAAGAAAATCAAAAAATTTGAGGTAACTATCGGTACTAAATTTATTCGTGAGTTTAAAGGTGAAAAATATGAAGTTATCGCAGTCAATGGAGGGTTTATTTTTAATGGTAAATTATACAAAACCCTTTCCGCTGTTGCAAATGTAATAACCGGCACACATTGGAATGGTAAAAAGTTTTTTGGAGTTGCAAATGGATAAAAAGAAAGTGCGTTGTGCCATATACACCCGCAAATCATCAGAAGAAGGGCTGGAACAAGATTTCAATTCGCTTGATGCACAACGTGAAGCCTGTGAGGCTTACATAAAATCTCAAATGCACGAGGGTTGGGTTTTGTTAGATAAACAGTATAATGATGGTGGATATTCAGGCGGGACAATGGAGCGACCCGCATTTAAAGAACTTTTGAAAGATATAGAAAACGATGAAGTTGATATTGTAGTTGTTTATAAAGTCGACCGTTTAACTCGTTCGCTTATGGATTTTTCAAAGATTATTGATGTATTTGACAGGCATGAAACTTCTTTTGTATCTATAACTCAACAGTTTAATAC
>CAKUZO010000044.1 GCA_934717895.1 uncultured Candidatus Melainabacteria bacterium
TGGTCTTGGCAGTGGGTTTTTATTGTAAATATTCCGCTTTGTCTTATATCTATTGCTTTAATTAAATTCTTAATTCCAAAAGATGAACCGGTCAAGGAGAAATATAATAAAAAGTTTGATATTATCGGTTTTGCAGGAATTGCAATTGCAATGGGTTGTATGCAAATTGTTCTTGATAAAGGAGAACAATTCAATTGGTTTGACACTCCGTGGATTTGTTGGGTTACAGGAATTTCGATATTCTCATTCATATTTTTCTATGTTTGGGAATTGGAATATAAGTACCCGATTATTGATATTAGAGTGTTTAAGGACAAAAACTTTTTGTACGGAACTTCGATAAGCTCAATTATAAATATTCTTTTGTACAGCACATTGCTTTTGGTTCCGTTATTCTCGCAGAGTTTAATCGGTTATAGCCCGTCAGCGTCAGGTTTGTTGATGTTGCCGAGAGCTATGGTTTGTTTATTCGGCTTGTTGATTATGGGCGAAATCGCAAAAGTCGTTGAAAACAGGCTTTTGACTGCAATCGGATTTGTTATAATGGCTGTTGCTTGTTTTATGTTGTCTTGTCTGAATACGACAGCGTCAATGCACAGTATTATTACTCCAAACTTGATTTTGTGTTTTGGTGTTTCAGTTGCGTTTGTTCCGATTTCGGCGTTGTCATTTTTGACTTTGCCTGCAAGCAAAACGGCAGATGCCGCAGGACTTCACGCACTTTTCAAAAACATTGTAACAGCGATTTCAACGTCAGCGGCTTCAACATTTATTGCAAGAGGCGGACAAGTTTATCAAAACAATCTTGTAGAACATCTGGCATGGCACAATCCTATGTACAGAGTGCATTTGAATGCTTTACAACATAAATTTATGATGATGTACCCGTCAGTTGTTGCTCAGAAAAAAGCTATGGGAACTCTCTATAAACAGTTAATTTTGCAATCAAAACTTGGTGCATTTTATGATGCGTTTTTGCTGCTTGCACTTTTGGCAATTGTTGCAATTCCGTTTTTGTTGCTTTTGAAAACCAAAACAAGGCGCGTAAAACCGAGTGTTTAGCGTATTTACAACAACAAAAATTCTAATTATAATACAGATATGAAACTTTGTATTTTTTCAGGCACGTTTAATCCTATACACAGAGCACATTTAAAGATGGCGGAATATGTTTTGTCGCATTACGGTTTTGACAAAATTATTTTTATTCCGGCATACAAACCGCCTCACAAGGATTACGATATAAATTTGTGTAAGCACAGGTTTGAGATGGTGAAGCTTGCAACGGCTTATAATCCGCATTTTGAGGTTTCTGATATTGAATATCAAAGTGAAGGCAAGTCGTATTCGTATTTGACGGCGTTAAAACTTTATGAAAAGTACAAGCCTGATGAAAAAATTCATTTTATTATCGGAACCGATGCATTTGAAAAAATTGAAAGTTGGTATGAAACGGATAAATTCAAGAAAATTGTTGATTTTATCGTGTTTATAAGAGAAAATGAAGAGGTTAAATTGGATTATTTGAGGCAAAAGGGCTACAATTTTGAATTTGCTCAAATGCCGTTTGTTGATATTTCCTCGACAGAGTTGAGAGAAAATATAAAACTCGGCAAGCCTATAAATAACCTTGTGACAAAGGAAGTAGAGGAGTACATTTACAAAAATGGATTATACAGAAATACTGAAATGGCTTAAAGAAAATTTGAACGAAAAAAGATATATTCATACGCTTGGTACGGCAGATTGTGCGAAAGAGCTTGCACAGAAATTTGGTTTGGATAGTGAAAAAGCATACCTTGCAGGACTTTTGCATGATTGTGCGAAATGTTTTTCTAACGAAAAACTTCTTGATATTATTCACCAACATCTTGATGTTGAAGAGTGCGAAATGTTGAATTACAAGACTTTACACGCCCCTGTTAGTGCGTATATTGCGGAAAATGAATTTAAGATTACGGATAAAGAAATTCTTTCTGCAATTCGTTGGCATACTCTCGGGCGCTTGGACATGACAGATTTTGAAAAAATCGTGTTTATCGCTGATAAAATTGAACCGAACACTCGTGATAAAGAGTATTCTGATAAAATTCGAGTATTGCTTGACGAAGAAAACGGCTTGAATAAGGCTCTTTTGAAATGCTACAAAGAAACTATCAAAAGTCTTGTTAAGCGTGATTTGAAAATCTGTCTTTTGACGATTGAAATTTATAACAAACTTCAAGATTTGGTTCAAAATTAGCATGTTTATGGTAAAATTTGTTCAAAGTGAGGAATTCTGATGAGAGTACTGGAAATTAAGAATAATTTAGTAAAAATCGAATTTAATACGGAAGATAATCTTTCGCTATCCGGCTTTGTAATTATCGAGGATAAAAATACTCCTTACGTTGCTCAGGTTATGAATATTAAGGCTGATGCGATTACAAATTTTGCGATAGTAAAGCTTCTTTTTACTTTTAATGATGAAGGTGTTTTGAAAAATTATAACGGAACAATCCCGTCAACAAAAGCTGTTGTTTCTGTTCTCCCGTCAAAAGAACTTTTGGATATAATTCCTGCCGAAAATCCGCTTGTCCTAGGAAACTTGGCACAACAAGGTATTAAGTTGAATGTGGATAAATCAATTTTGGATAATAATCTTTTGGTTTGTTCGAACAATTCTGAAAATACTTTTTTGTTAATCGAAAATATAACAAAACAATTGGATAAGAATGCTGTAATCTTTGATACAGACGGTTTGTCGGATTATGATGACAAATTCGTTTTAGGACAAAATTTTAAACTTCCTCTGAATTACGATACTATTAATTATATCTATGATAATGATTTGGAAGATGTTGATGCAACAAGCAAGGCGATTATTCAGGATATCTTTTTGGAAGTTCAAGAATATATAAAAACACTTCCGGAAGGCTTTTTGCCGTTTGAAACATTCTTGAATGTTGTTGATCAGCAGTACAAAGAAACTCAAATTACTCAGCTTGTTTTGCTTAAAAATAAACTCTTGAAATATAAAGAATTGAATGTTTTTGCAGAAAATCTTAAAGATATTTTGAGTTTGAGTATGTCGATTGAAAGGGCTAAAAAGACTGTTATCGACATTTCAAATGCTCCTGAAAAGCTTCAACGAGAAGTTATAATGTATGCATACAAAGTTATGAACTCAATTGGTGATGATATTTATGCATTCGCAAAGGCAAGTAATTCTTTGACAAATAAAAAGCTTTTAAAACAGCTTTTATCGAGGTCAAATGTTTCTACAATTGTTGTTTGCCCGCATGAATATAAATATATTTCTGAGGCAAAGGAAATTGCTCAAAACTTGATTTTGTTTGCTCCATTGACTCTTCAACACGATTTTGCAAGCTATAATACATTCTTAAATAAACTGAATTCTGATGAATTTATTGTTTATGGTGCTCATACTCAAAATATTCCGTTTATTGTCGAGTTAGAACCGCTGAAAGATGAAGATGTTGCAGAGATTACAGACGAGGCACAAGAAGAACAAGCACAAGATGCAATAGAAATCGCTCCAAATGAATCAGAAGAAGTTGAAGAGGAAGAAGAACAGACTCCGTCAACAATTCAACCTAATCCGTCGAGCGTTGATGAATTGACGGCAAATGATGTTGCAACTTCTTTCCCTAATGAAGAACCGACTATTACGGAAGCTGAAACAGAGCCAGAAATAACGGAAGATGAAATTCATATTTCAGAGGATTCTCAATTTGAAAGCTTAGACTCGCAAGAAGATATTTTAGACCAACCGTTGGAAGAAGCTGAAAATATCACATTTGAGCCGATTGAAGAATATTCAAATGACGATTTTGGTCAAAATGAAGAAGATTATTCGCAAACTGAGTATCACGAAGATGTTCCGAATATTTTAGAAGACAATTCGCAAGATGAAGATGTTGTAGAAGTTTCTGAACCAGTGCTTGAACAGACTGAATATCCGGAATTTAATTCGCAAGACGATGTGATTATTGATGAAGCACCTATAAATGATGGAGCGTCTGACGAAATTGAATATACTCCATTAGATGAAGATGATGTAATTGATTTTCCTGCTGGTGAACTTGAAAATTCGGAAGAACCGGAAATTGATTACTCTTTAGATGCAACAGAAGATTATCAAGAACCGCAAAATCATTACGGTGCAGATGATGCAATGATTGAACAGGCTGCTAAAGATGTAGATAAATTTTTGTATGAAAAACTTCCGCAAGAGGACGAAGAACTTCCGGAACCGCCTACAATGGAAGACTATGCGTCAGATGAATTGACGGAAGATGATTTAAATCTTATTGGCGATTTGACTCCGGAAGACGATGAAACAAGCGATTATATAACGGAAGATATTACGATAGACGAGCAACCGCCGGTTGTTCCAATCTATGAGGCTAGTGATATTACGAATTTTGAACCGCCAAAACTGGAAGCAGGCGATAGGGTTTCAACTCCAAAATATGGTGAAGGCGTAGTTGAAAAAATGGTTAAGTATGGCAACAAAATGCTTTGCTCAATTATGTTCCCAAATATCGGAAAAAGGTTGATAGACCCGGCAATGGCAGAGATTACAAAACTATCTTAATTTTGATGCGTCTTTAAGATACACAAATTTTGGAGAGAAATTGTCATCACAATTTACGACTATTAGCGTGCGTAGACAGGATTTTAGCGAATTAGGAACATCAAGTTCGTGAAAACACATCATGGCTACATCATTCCAACCAAGATTAATCCGTGCAAATTTCGCAGGGAAAGCGGCGTTTAAATCATTTGTGAGTGTAAAAATTACGTGTGAAATCTGTGAAATTTCTATATTGTTTTGTGAAATTTGTTCATTAAGCAATTCCAAAGTTGCGGATTTTATCGCATCTTCGGTATTTTCATCAACTGTAATTGCTCCTCGAATTCCTTTTGTAGCCACTGTTTTACTCCCTATTTGATGTGTAAGCCGTTTGCCCAATCTTTCGCGAACATTTCTCCTTTGCCTTCCGGTTTGATTTTTATCAAAAGCAAGCAATCTTTGCCGCAACCGACTTCAATCCCTTCCTTGGTTACTTTTACAAACTCTCCACATACTCCATTGTCTTCTATGACACGAGTTTCAAGTACTTTTATAACTTTGTCGTTGTGCATAAAATATGCTGATGGGAATTTGTAAATCCCTCGAACAAGGTTGTGGATTTCTTCTGCCGGTTTTGTCCAATCGATTTTGGTTTCTTCTTTCGTAAGTTTATTTGCCATACAAACGCCTGTTTCACACTGTTTTTCAGGGATAATTGTTTTTTCAACAAGTCCGACAAGTGTTTTTTCAAGAAGAGCAGGCGAGATGTCACTGATTTTTTCAAATAAGTCAACACAGGTCATATCGTTCGGAATTTCGATTTTTTCTCTCATACAAACATCGCCACAATCAAGTCCGAGTTCTGTTATCATAGTGCAAATTCCGGTTTCTTTGTCACCGTTGATAATTGCACGTTGGATTGGGTTTGCTCCTCTGTAACGAGGCAAAAGCGATGCGTGAAGGTTGATTGTTTCGTATTTTGGAATGTCCAAAACGTCTTGTGACAAAATTTGTCCGAATGCAAATGTTACAAAGAAGTCAGGATTTAATTTTTTTAATTCTTTTTGAATTTCAGGCTCTTTTCTGATTGATTTTGGCTGAAAAACTGGTAAATTGTGTTCAAGTGCAAACTGTTTAATAACAGACATTTGAATTTTATGTCCACGTCCTGCCGGTTTGTCGGGTTGAGTTACGACGGCTAAAACGTTGATTTTGTCTGAATTGTAAAGGTATTCAAGTGATTTAAGTGCAATTGCAGGAGTTCCAAAAAATACGATATTTATCATTATTTTTCAAGCTCCTTGTCCAAAACTTCGTCTTTAATCAATAAATCCGGTTCAACAGGCGGAAGTTTGTGCTCTGCAAGAATTTTGTCTGTTTCGAAGCGATTTACGCAATGGTCGATGAATAAAATTCCGTCCAGATGGTCGTTTTCGTGTTGAATTGCACGAGCTAAAAGCTCACCATCTTTTGCTTCCAAAACAAAAGGTCTGCCGTGGCGATCGAGAGCTTTGACCATAACGTTTGCATATCGTTTTACGTCTGTGTAAGCCTCAGGGAAGCTGATACAGCCTTCTTGTGCAATAGTAGCACCAGATTTTTTGATGATTTTAGGGTTAATGAAAACGATTGGATTTAACGGTTCATCGTTTTTAGAAACGTCAATAACGAAGACCCTTAAATTCACGCCGATTTGCGGGGCAGCCATACCTACGCCGTTTTTTGCATACATTGTTTCCAACAAATCCTGAACGAGTTCTTGAATTTTCTTAGAAACCTTATGAACCTCTTTTGAAGGTTCTCTCAAACTTTTTTCACCATATTGTAAAACTCTTTTTACAGCCATCTTTATCCTCTTAAAATATTGTGCACATTTATTTAAACGCACCTGTTACAAATTAATAGTATAATAAAACTTTACAAAAGGCAAATAGGTGGCAATTATTAAGGTGTCCAATTTTTTATATATGTATAACAACAGGAGGAAAAATGAGTTTTTTAAGTTTGAGTCCAATAGGCTCTATGGCGTCTAATGATGTTTATCAAATAGGTAATAATCAACGAGCAACATTTAAGCCAAATTTGTGGGAAAGTGCTTCTCATCAAGCTAACGTAAGAAAATATAGTAAAAATTTAATGTTAATTCATGGTAAACCTGAAATACGTTCAGAAGCAAAACTTTCAGAAACAGAACTTATTAGGTTAAAACGAAGTCCTGCAAGACAAAAGTTATCAGAAACTTTCGCAAAATGTTATGATAAAGTTTTTAATATAAAAAACGAAGATACTGATTTAGTGAATATTATTATGCACAGCCAAGTTGGAAAAAGTTTTAATTTTGTCAAGTTATTAGAAGCAAGTTTAAAAGACAAAACAGGTAAAATAATACAAGTTATTCAAGGCATTAACAGCTTAGATACCGCAAATATGACTGAAAAACAAATGGAAAATAAGGTTAAAGAATATTCTTCTTTGATAGATGATGCAAAAAATCAAATAACATCACTTCGTAATCTGTTATCCGAAGGAGCTCAGTTAGCTATAAAAAGTAAACAAACAAATAAAAATGAATTAAATCAAGAAATAACAAAATTTCAAATGAAATTTACTGCATTTGTAGAAAATTCTATAAGTAATTCAGAAAATAAAAGCCAAAAGCCTACCTAACGTCTAAAAACTTGTGGACTTGTGGGATAAGTCGGACGTTTGAATAATTTGCAAGAAATTTATCTAATATTTTTGCACAGAATTCTGAATTCACTGTCATAAAGTCCGGGTGTTCCAGTGTATTGTCGAAACCCATTTCAGGCTGTAAAACAAGCTCAATTCCATATTTTTTTCCGAGCTCACAACATTTTGCTATCTCTTCGTCGGTGATTTTTGAATTAAATACGATTTTGGCAAATGTTTCAACCCCTTGGCAAGCTTCAAAAAATTTGTCATGAAATTTGTATGAATCTTTTATGCCGGTTGCGCTTTCAAGTTTTATATCAGCTGAAACGATATCCACAAAAGGTTTTATCTCCAAAAATTTTTCAGAAAGCGTTGCATTTGTTTCCAAATAAATCTTTTTGTTAACAAGTGGCAAAAATTCTTTCAAAAATTCAACCGACAAAAGTGGTTCTCCGCCTGTCAAAGAAACAGAATGGACATCTTTATACTGATTGACTTTTTCGGCAAGTTCTGTCGGGCAAAATTCTTCAAAATTTTCGGCTCCGGAAAACTCTGTATCGCAATAATTACATTTTAAATTACAGTTGCAAAAACGTATAAACAATTGTTTGTAACCTACATACGGACCTTCGCCCTGTATTGATGCAAACATTTCTTTAATTTTAACTTTATTCATTTAACAAATTCTCTCTGATGTTTTGTGATGACAATTTTTTCAGCTTTTCGTAAAGCCTAATTTCATCATCTGACAAAGAATGAGGAATTTCAATATGCACGTTGATAATCATGTCGCCAATTTTTCCGTTTTGTCTTAGCCCTTGACCTGCAAGACGGAATTTTTGACCATTGTGAGTTTTTGGCGGAAGTTTAAGACTCAAATTGCCATCAAGTGACGGGAGTGCAATTTTTCCCCCTAAAACAGCTTCAAAAGGGGTTATTGGGATTGTGCACAAAATATTATTCCCGTCAAAAGTGACTTTTGAATTCGGTTCGATTTTTATTTTTATATACAAATCCCCGTTTTTGCCACCGTTGGAGCCATAGTCGCCTTCGCCTGAAATTCGGAGTTTTGTTCCGTTTTTTACTCTTTTGGGAATTTTGACAGTGATTTTGCGGTGTTCTGTTTTTTCGCCGGAACCGTTGCAACGAGGACATTCTGCTCCGTTTATAAACTTTCTTCCCTTGCAGTGCGGACACTCTGCTGAATGTACAACGTTTACAACTCGCTCTGCACCTTGCATTGCGTCTTTTATGGTTATTGAAATTTCTTCATAAATATCGGTGCCTTTTTGGGAAATTGGTTTTTCTTTTTTCGGTTTTGTAAATTCTTCAAAAATCTCGTTTATTTTTCTTGAAAAATCTTCTTTTTGGCTTTTGGTGTAAGCGTTAGCGCCTTCATCGTTGGCAGAAGTTTGTTTTTTATATTCGCTTTGAGCTTGTTTAGAAGATGTGTGTTGCTTTTCTTGTTTTGGTTGGGTTTTGAAAAAGCCATTCAATGTGTCATATTGAAGTTTCTTTTTTGCATCAGACAGAACCTCATATGCTTCTGAAATTTCTTTAAATCTCGTTGTGCCATAAGGGTTTATGTCAGGGTGAAATTTACGTGCAAGACGTCTGTATGCCGCTTTTATCTCGGCATCGGTGCTGTCAGGTGTAACTCCAAGAATTGCATAATAGTTCTTCATATATTTATATATAATGAAGTTTTAAAATTTTTCAACCTGCTCGCAGATATCTGTTCGGTATTTTTTGCCTTTGAAAGAAATTAATTCTACATCTTCGTAAAGGTGTTTTCTTGCTCTGGAAAGCGTCTTTGCAGTTTTTGTAAGAACAAGAGTTTTGCCTTCAATCGTTTCATATTCGAGGTATTTATTTTTTGTTGTGGCAAAATGTGTTACATCTGACTCGATTAAGTCCATGCCGCCAATAATTTCTCCTTTTTTGCGAGAAGAAATTACACAAGAAACAGACGAGTCGTCAGAAACGGCTATATTCTCGTAATCATCAGCGAAAGAGCCGATTACACAAGCCTCAAAAAGCGTGTATAAATTTTCTTCTATAAGGTTCAAAACAGCCTCTGCATCGTGGTCTGATAAAAATGGTTTGAAATCCAAAACGGCATAACGTCCATCTTCAACCAAAACGCAGTCAATACCTAAAATTCCGAGGTACGGCGTTTCTTTGCGTTGTAATGTTTGGAGTGATTTTTCAACAATATCTTCCATAACGGAATATTCAATATCCTTAGAAACCTTGTAATCAGGTGTGAAAGCACCAATGCCGGACGTCAAAATGCCACCGTCACCGTCTTCCATAAACTTGTAATTTGCAACAGTTGCCAGATGTAGTGCGCTGTAACCGTCTGTTACTACATAAATTGTGAATTCATGCCCGTAAACATAATCTTCCAAAACCACTCTTGGTTCGTTTTTAGCAAACAAATCTTCCACAAATGTTTTGGCAGAGGCAAAAGTAGTGCAAACAAGGCGATCAGCGGAATTTGAATTCTCGTCCGTTCTGATAACTTGTGGCATAGAGGCAGTTTTTAAATAATCGATAGCAAGCGGCAATTTGTCAAAAATTCCAAATCTCGGGGTCGAAATTCTTTGTTTGTACAAAAAACGCTTTCCGGCAGAGCGACTAAGTGCAAATTGGGCGCTTTGCGCTGTTGGGCAAAAAATCGGTTGATTATTTGCTTGAAAAAGAGTCGCAATATCGTTTTTTATTGCAATTTCAGATGAAACGATTGTTAAATCAATCGCGTTTTCTAAGACGTATTCAAGGATTTCTTGAACGTTTTCTTCTCTGATATCAACGCATTCCACGATTTCTTTTATCGCAGAGTTCCCTGGTAGAACAACAACTTCGCAGTCGCAATTCTTCATTTTTTTCGCAAGCGCGTATTCTTTTGCCGAATTTCCGATTATTAAAACTTTTTTATTTTCCATAGCGACATTATATAACAAATAAGAAAATCGCAACACTTGCTCAATTAAAAAACCTATGCTATAATCTCATCGGAGGGTTTTATGACAGCAACATTTGATTATAAAGGTTTTGCAAAGGATTTAACAAAACAGGCTGCTAAGGTAATGCCAACAGATATTGCATCTGAGCATAAAAAAGAGTTTTTAGACAGAATTTATGATTTTACATATATTGCCGGTGAGGCGTTTTCAAACGACGACACGATAGATAGCTCTGATACTGCAAAAGCCTTGACACAAGTGATTTCGGAGTGGACTTTCCATAAATATGTTGATCTATTACGTTCTGATATTCCAAAGCTATATCACGAAAGTATTTTGCAAAAAGTTGCTTACGTGGCTTTTGAAATGGGTAAAGAGTCAGAATTCAGCAAGCTTTCGCAAGAGCAAATGTTGACTTTGGTTGAAATTCAGACTAAAAAAGCTTATCAAAAGGCTTGTGAAAAGTTGTTGGAAAACGGACAAATTACGCAAGCTGCCTATGATAGAGCAATGAATTTGTCGAATGTTGATGAGTATTCAAAAAATCTTTGTCATAATGTGAAAATTGTAAGACGTACTTCAAAAAACACAAGACCATATTCACTTGCAGTTCTTGGAATTGGTTTGATTGTTCTTGCGTTGAATTATGCTTATTCCGGAGCTCCAATTTTGCAGATAGTGAATTTGGCAACAATGATTTTATTATCAATGTATGTAGGATTTTACATTGGGGCACAAGTGTTTAATAAATAGGATTTAGGTTTTCAATAATAAAACCTGATTTAAGAATATTAAATCAGGTTTTGTATTGTGTTAATAATTTAATTTTTTATGACATTGTGTCAATAAGAACTGTAACTTTTGATTTTGGAGAAGTTGTTGTTGAACGAATTTTTCCATTCACAATGTCTCTCAAGATTGTTGCGAAACCTTTCTTTTTACCGTTATCTAAAATTGAGTACGATTTTAGTGGTTGCCCCTTAGCAGAAACTTTTACAAAGCCTGATTCGCCGCATTTAGGGTGTGAATATTTCTCAGCACCAGCTATAACCTTGTCCCCTTTTACATAAACATAAGTAGCACCTGTTGGTTGAATATGTTTATAAACTTCTTCTCCTTTTTTGGTTAAGCCGCTAAGCTTTTGATATCCGCAACTTAGTAAATGTTTTGGGGTGCGGTAAGTTGTAATCCAATTGTTTTGCATTATATTTGACCTCCTAAAAATTTTAATGTCACGTATTTACTAATACTTATGCAAAAAAATTTTTGCTTAAAAGTTGTGATTTATTAAAAAATATTAACAAATTATAAGTCAAAGGGTTGATTGAAAGTGTACTCTTAATTGTAAGATAATAGTTGTATAAAGAAATAATTTTGAGTAAAAACGTATAATTTAAGGAGAGTTCAAAAATGATTTTAGATAAAGTTAATACACCTGATGATTTGAAAAAATTGTCAATTCAAGAGATGAGTTTTCTTGCAGACGAGATGCGAGAACTTATTATAAAAAAAGTGAACACAACAGGCGGGCACATGGGACCAAACTTAGGGATTATTGAAACAACTATTGCAATGCACTATGTTTTTAATTCTCCTGTTGATAAGTTTGTATTTGATGTTTCTCACCAATGCTATCCACACAAGATTTTAACCGGTAGAAAAGAAGGGTTTACAAACCCTGAAAATTATTTGAAATACACAGGATACACAGCGCCGGAAGAAAGTGCGCACGATTTATTTAAGGTAGGGCACACTTCAACTGCTGCAAGTTTGGCTGTCGGAGTTGCAAAGGCCCGTGACTTGAAAGAAGAAAAAGGGAATGTTGTTGCAATCGTTGGCGACGGATCGTTAAGTGGCGGAGAAGCTTTGGAAGGTTTTGATAACGCAGCTGCACTAGATTCAAACATTATCCTTGTTCTAAATGACAATGATATGTCTATTGCGGAAAACCATGGTGGAATTTACACTAACCTGAAACTTCTTAGAGATACGAAAGGACAAGCGGAATGCAACTTGTTTAAGGCAATGGGCTTTGATTATATGTATGTTGAAGATGGCAATAATATTGAAAAACTTATTGAAGCATTCAAACGCGTAAAAGATATTAATCACCCGATTGTAGTGCATATTAAGACCGTAAAAGGGCACGGCTTGGCAGCTGCTGAAGAAAACAAGGAAGCTTTTCACTGGGTACTTCCTGGTGTGTTAGATACAAAACCTGAACAAGCAAAATCTGCTCAGGTTGTTGAAGATTACACCTCTATTACAAAAGATTTTATTTTGAAAAAAGCAAAAGAGGATAAAACTGTAATTGCCGTAAACGCTGCTACCCCAGGAGTATTCGGGTTTGATTCAAAATTCAGAAACGAACTTGGCAAGCAATATACCGATGTCGGTATTGCTGAGGAGCACGCTGTCGCATATTCATCAGCTCTTGCAAAAATGGGCGCAAAACCGATTTTGGCGATTATGACATCATTTGTTCAAAGAACTTATGATCAGTTGTCGCAAGATTTGTGCTTGAATAATTCGCCACTAACAATTCTTGTTTACTGGGGCGGAATTTCAAACGCAGATGCAACTCACTTAGGAAGTTTTGATATTTCTATGATGTCAAATATTCCAAATCTCGTTTATTTATCACCAACAAACAAGGAAGAATACCTTGCAATGCTTGAATATTCGCTAAATCAGACAGAACACCCTGTTGCAATCCGTGTTCCTATGACTCCGCTTGAATCGACAGGCGTTAAAGACACAACAGATTATTCGAAATTGAACAAATTCAAACTTGTTGAAAAGGGTGAAAAAGTTGCAATTTTGGGACTTGGGAATTTCTTCAACCTAGGGAAAGAGGTTAAAAAAGCTCTTAAAGAAAAACTTGGTTTTGATGCAACTTTAATTAACCCTGTATTTATGACAGGCGTTGATGAAGAGCTTCTTGACGAGTTGAAAAAAGACCACAAAGTTGTAATTACTCTTGAGGACGGAATTTTAGACGGTGGATTTGGCGAAAAAGTTGCTCGTTACTTTGGAAATTCTGATGTAAAAGTATTGAATTTCGGAGGTAAGAAAGAATTTACCGACAGAACTTCTATGGAAGAATTATATAACCGCTATCACTTGACGACTGAATTGATTGTTGAAGATATTGCGGAAGTTCTTTAGATGCGAAGCGGCTAAGGTTGTAGATACGAAGACGCCAAGACGCATAGATGCGTGGTCTGTTTCGGTTGAGAATTTGTTGTCTTAACGTCCTATCGTTCTTTAAAAACTTAGCTGCTTCGCTTCCTAGCCGCTTAGCCGCTTCCCCATATTAACTTCCTGTAAAATAAGTCTAGACAAATTCCAAAAACAGAGTTATAATAACACATGTACATACAAAAAAAAGAAAGAGAGCTCAGTATGAAAAGATGTAAAAGAATGTTTCGGGGGGGGGGCAACCTCGGAGATGTTAGTTTAGGGGCTAAGAAATCTGCATTTACTCTTGCGGAAGTCTTAATCACCCTCGGCATAATCGGTGTTGTTGCGGCGATTACGTTGCCTGTTTTGTTGAGCAATGTTGATCAAAAGGTTAAGGCGGAACGCGTTACGAATATTAAACAAAAACTCAGCAAGGTTACTGACAAAATGGCTGTGCAGAGTGGTCTTATGGGCTATGACAGCACAGATGCCTTTGTAAAAGAGATGCAGCGACACATGAAAATCGCCAAAGTCTGTGACAATGCCCATCTTGCTGATTGTTGGCCTTCAAAAGAGGTTGCTTTGGACGATGCGGGTAAAACTTGGGAAATTTCAAAAACAAAGACTGCCAAGACTTTGAAGGTGGCAAAAGCTGACGGAGATGACTGGTCAGATACAGTCGGAATTGTGACGGGTGACGGTACGGCAATGATTTTGAGCTACAACAAAGGCTGTACTTTTGACGTTGATAAAGAAGGATTAAAATCCGGCGATAGTAAGGGTTCAATTTCGAATTCTTTAAA
>CAKUZO010000045.1 GCA_934717895.1 uncultured Candidatus Melainabacteria bacterium
ATTGTAAACCATTTGAACTAATTATATAAGGAGATAAAAATGGAAAAATTTGATTTAAAAAACACTTTCGGGGGGGGGGCAACCTCGGAGATGCTAGTTTAGAGGCTAAGACGGCATTTGAGGCAGCTAAGCGGAATTTAGATGCGAAGATGCAAAGAGGCGAGGAGGCGAAGTCTGTATCGAAAATAGTTGCTATCAGTCGTCATTCTGAGCGAATAGCGTACCACAAGGGCATCCTACCTCGTACGGCTCGTTTACTCGCCTACGATGTAAGCAAAGAATCCAGCTTATTGCAATACAAAGCAGCTGCAAAGGACGAAAATAACTTAACCGAAACAGACCAAGCATCTAAGCATCTTGGCATCTTTGCATCTAAATCAGTTTCTGCTAAACGCGTCGCGTTTACCTTGGCGGAAGTCTTAATCACCCTTGGTATAATCGGTGTTGTTGCGGCTTTGACATTACCGGCTGTTATACAAGCATATAAAAAACAGGAAGCAAGTGCAAGATTGAAAAAATTTTATAGTTCAATGAGTCAAGCAATTGCAACTGCGGAAGCAGAAACAGGTGTTAAAGCTTATGAATGGGATAAATTGTCTTGGACTGGATATGATCCAACAAATTCTTATAAGCAGACTTCTGTCTATTATAAAAAGTATATTGCACCATATATCAAGACATTGAAGGTTGTCGATGGAGTTTATGATAGTAAAAATAATATCAATAGTAGAATGAAATTATATTTTCAAGATGGTTCTACCGCAGAGCTTAATGTTGGCCAATGTGTTTCCTTCTATTTTGATACAAATGGAGAGAAAGCTCCAAATGAATTAGGAAAAGATATTTTTATATTTTTTATTGCAACAGCAGACTCTCATGGGGAAAATAGAGAGCAGGAACTTTATCAAAATCAATCTTTTGGAGCTGTTTATTTGCCAATATATAATACCAAGGAAAAAGCACTAAAAGCTTGTAAAGTAGCACCGATATATTGTTCTGCTTTATTGCAACTCAATAATTTCGAGTTTCCTGAAAATTATCCTTATAAATTCTGATCAGTAACGTAGGGCGGGGTACCCACCCCGCCGTCATGATTTGTTATCAAATTAATAATGGCGGGATAGGTATCCCGCCCTACTGTGCTAAGCTTAGCAGCTAGGCTAAACTATTTTATTTACTGCCCCTTGATGCTTGCTAAGCGTTACACTGAAAATCTAAAATGTACCAAGTCGCCATCTTGAACAACATAGTCTTTGCCTTCAAGACGTGTTACGCCTTTATCCTTACAAGCTACATAAGAGCCGTTTTTAATAAACTCTTCGTATGGAGTGATTTCTGCTCTGATAAATCCTTTTTCAAAGTCTGTATGGATTACACCGGCAGCCTGTGGAGCTTTCGCACCTGCCGGAATTGTCCAAGCATGAACTTCTTTTTCTCCGGCTGTAATAAATGTTCTCAAATTTAATAAGCTGTAAACCGACTTAATCATACGGTTGATACCACTATCTTCAACACCTAAATCGTGCAAATATTCAGTTGCTTCTTCCGGTGAAAGCTCTGCTAACTCTTCCTCAATTCTTGCAGAAATAATTACCATTTCGGCACCGTGAGAAGCAGCGTATTCTCCTACTTTTTTCGTATAATCGTTTCCGTCTTTTAAATCGAATTCAGAAACATTCGCCGCATAAATTACAGGTTTTGTTGACATTAAATTTAAGCTTTTTGCAACCGGAATTTCGTCCTCATTAAAATTGTCATTCAAATTAATAAAAGTAGCAGCTTCCAAAAGTTTTTGCATTTTTTCTAAAACAGACAACAATAAAACAGCGTCTTTGTCACCGGATTTTGCTACTTTTGAAACTTTTGCAATCTGTTTTTCAACAGACGCCATATCCGCAAGTGCCAATTCTGTATTGATAATTTCGATATCATCTAACGGATCAACTTTTCCTGAAACGTGAATTGTATTCGGGTCGTCAAAACATCTTACAACCTGAATTATTGCATCAACTTCTCTGATATTATGCAAAAACTGGTTGCCAAGACCTTCGCCTTTGCTTGCTCCTTTTACAAGACCGGCAATGTCAACAAATTCAATAGCTGTCGGGATAATAGTTTCTGTTTTGCAAAGCTCTGCAAGCTTTTCAAGTCTTTCATCAGGTACATTTACAACGCCGACATTCGGTTCAATCGTACAAAACGGATAGTTTGCACTTTGAGCATTTTTAGCACTTGTCAAAGCGTTAAATAGAGTTGATTTTCCAACATTCGGCAATCCTACAATTCCGGTTCTAAGCATATTTATATTCCTTTTCTTTATATTTTTTACTATAAAATAATTTTACCATAAATATAAAAGAAAAGAATTTCTATGTAGTCAAACTATTTTTCTTCTCGATGCATGCCTGTTTCAATTCCCGGAACACATAAAAATGCAGGCACTACTCTCTGGATAAATGTTGAAAATGCAGATTTTTCAGCCATCAATGACACTGCCATTCCAACATCATCAACATGCGGAGCAAAATCTGTCGGTTTTATATTCCTTTCAACTTTTTTATGATAAATTTTTTCGTTTATAAAATTAGAAACTTTGTTTCCGGCAAAAATTCCAGTTCCCAAGGCTGCAATCGTAACGATTGACATAGGAATTGCTCTCAACGCACCGTTAAATATTTTTGAAGCCTTACCGGTTTCTTTTATTTGAGGAACTAATTTCAAAATATTGGCTTCCTGTTTTTTATATAACTCTGATGCAGACCAAACGCAACCAATAGGAACCAAAACGTTACCTAACAGCTGGTTTACGGATTCTTTCAATTTTGCTTTACGATGTTTCTTATCGTCAAAAGCAATCCCGCCTAACAAGCCACCAAGAACAGATGCTGACGCCAATTCAATAATTTCCTCACCCTCTTGTTTCAATAATTTTCTTTCTGGGTGTTTATCACTATATAAGCCAAATATAGCCCAGTCTTTTATCGGAGTTTTAGCAATTCTAGAAGGGTTTAAAGAAAATCCTTGTTTTTTCGAAATATGAGCCAATGCAGTTGCAACACCTAACGCAGAAGTAGCAGTAACTCCTATTTTTAAGCGTCTGTCGTGTTTTTTAGCATCATAACTTGTTTGATTTATATTAGTATTTACCTTAGTTACTTGCATAATACACACCTTCTATTCACATTCTATCAAAAACACTGAATATGAAACATTGTTAGTTTCCAAAAAAATTTTAACAAAACTTAACTACCGACATAGCCTTGCTTTTCAGTGTAACAAAAACTTAACAAACTTTACATTTAGGGCAAAAACAAAAATTCAGGGTTATTAAAGTAAGCAGGAAAAATTTTCAAAATGGATATAAAAATTACTCCAAATCAGACATTAAAAGATTTTAGTTATGGCAGAAAATTCGTTAAAGGGCTTGCCAGCCGTTCTATTGCGCCGGTAATTCTTTTGGAAGCCTTTGTAGAAGGCGGAAGAACTTATCAAGCTTATCAAAGAGGTGGTTTTACGGAAGCCAGAGAACGTTTAACGGAAGAAATGATTGGGGCTGCTTTTTGGTTCAGTGGAGTTCCTTTATTCAACAAACTTATTGATAAATTTGTTGGCAAAAAGCTTTTAAAACTTCCTGAAACTGATTTTGATACGGGTAAAGATAACGTTAGAAAACCTGTAAATAACTTTATGCAAAAATTCAAAACAAACTTGCAAAAGAGTTTGAAAAATCCTGATAAAGCAGAAAGTTTGATTGCAAAATATAAGTTTGGAAAAGTTATTACAAGTATAATCCTTGCAAACTGCCTTGTCGGACTTGTTTTGCCTAAAACAAACCAAGCAATTACAAAATACATAATGAAGAAAAAGACATCAGAAAAAGATGCCAAAAAAGAGGAAGACAAGACATTTAATAATCAAACAAAATATTCAATGGATAAGTTTTTGAAGCAGGATAATAGTGTTCCGTTTGGTTCAATTGCTCCACAAACACTTATGTCATTGGCGTACAGCTTCGAAAACAACCCTAAATACGGGCTTTTATCAACTGATATGGGCGTTTGGGTTGGAAGAGGAGCTTGTGCACGTAATAAATACGAAAGAACAGAAGTTTTATTCAGAGATATTTCTTCAAGCTACTTCTATATGTTCAACATGCCTGTAATAGCATTCTTATTAAACAAAATGCAGACAGGTAATGGAACAAGACTTGATCCTGTTGCCGCAAAACAAGTTAGCGATCTAATGAATTCTGTAATTGATGCTAATGGCGGAAATATGAAAACAGAAGATTTCAGAAACGCCGTATTTGGCAACCCAGACAATTCGGGATTTGTGACACCGAAACTTAAACAAGCTCTAAGAGAAGGAAACGGCACTATTGAACTTGATAAATTCAACGAGCTTTTGGCTGATGTCAAAGCGAAATATCCAGATGTCAATGTTGACAAATTGAAAAAAGTTGCAAAAGGAATGTCTGAATTGCAACCGGCGCTTGAAGGCAAAGCGATTTTGACAGAAAAACAAGTTACAAACGTATTTACAGACGGAGCAATAAATATTCCGGAATTCTTGAAAAACGTATTCAGATGTTCTACATCTGATCAAAACCTATTCACCGGAAAGATTTCAGAACCAATCTTTGACAATCCGTTGAGATTTATTTCTCGTGAAACATTTGAGAAAAAACAAACTGTTTTGAAAGAATACGTAGAATCAGTCTTGAAAAAAGCGAAAAACGGCGAAATTTCAAAAGATTTAATCAACAAAGCTTGTCGAGACAACTACTTCAAGAATGCAATGAACTGGGGTATCGGCTTTGCAATCTCCGCAGCATTCCTATCAACATTTATTCCAAAAATCCAATACTGGATTACAAGAAAAGCAACCGGCTCCAATGCCTTCCCTGGAACTGCCGAATATTCAGACGACAAGAAATAAATATTTTCATTATTTTAATTAACTAAAATAAATTATAGGTTTTTTATATCATTTATAACATATTCTGCAAATGACTGAAAATTATTATAAATTACAGAAGAACCAAATTTAATATTAGTATTTGAAGGAGTCACGTCAAAATCATTATTAAGATAATAATCACAGTATTCTTGTCTTGTGTTAATTGCATCATTAATTCCACTAATATTTACAATGTACACTAAGGTTTTATTAGGAACATGTGAATATGTTTGAATATTATCTTCTGATAGTTTAATATACTTACTTAAATTATGTTCTGAAATTTGTTCCCAACGAGTTATATTATTTGCATTATCAAAATACGGAACCCTGTCAGGAATTATAAAAATTTGATAATAAGGAATTCCTGCGCTTCTGATATTTGCGGTTTCGCCAAGCATATTCTCAAAATAGTTGTTTGAGTTTTGAGAATAATTACTCATTACAAATTTTACCGCAATACCTGCAATATTTTCCCCATTTTCTTGAATTGTTATGTCAACTGCTTTATTGAAATATTGTCCTTGGATTTTTTGTTCTTTCCCTTTTCCAAAGCCTAATGACTGTACTGCATATATGTTGTCATTTAATCTATTATTTATATCTTCTGATATAGCACCATGGAGAATTTTTAATTTTTCATTGCTTCTTGGACTTGTTTCCAAACATTTTATAAAAGAGTCCTTAATGACTTGCAAAAACTCTGAGTTGTTCATCTTTACTTCCAAACCTTTCTAAACACTTAAATTCTAAATATTTTTTCAATTCTTTTGAAGAAAATGTATAATACCCACCGCTTTTGTACTTTCCTAATAAAGATATATATTTTATAAAGCTGTCGCTTACAATAAATTCTTTCAAAACTTCTTCATCTAGTTCTGTTATTATATATAATCCACTATAAACTCCAACTCCTTTTGGGCATCTTAAAAGCTTAATGTCACTTTTTTGTTTAATCAGATTATTTATTGAATATTTATTTTTTAAAGTATCTAATATTCCTTGCGAGCGTCCAAAAGCATACCAACTTGTTCTTTTATCAAGACTTCTTGCCGATAATAATTCCTTATTCTTTTTTAAATATTCATAAAGATCTTTTGTTTTTTCTAAAATTTCTTCATTAATAAGTTTTCCATCAATATAAGGATATATGCAAGTATATTTTTTGCCGGTAGAAGCTTTAATGATCGGAATGCAATAATCGGAAAACCCAAAATTGCCTATAAATACTTTGTCTGCTAATGTCGCAAAACCATTTTTGACTTCCAGATTGTAATAACTATTTTTAGCTTTTTTTATTCTTTTTAGTATTGATAAGTTGTTTTCATTTGAAAAATAAAAATTATTTTCAATATAAAAGTCATTGTAATCCAAATCCTCGATTTTAATAATTTTATTTAGGATATCGTCAAACTCATAATATTCAACTTGTTCGAGCATATTGTTTTTATCAAGAACTGTTATAGCAGTATATGTTGTTGCATTAAAAAGTTGCTTATGTTTGTAGTCAATGATTTTGGTCAACAATTTCTTTTTGAGAAAAGTTTTTCGCATTGTCGCTGCTGCATTGCTATTAAAATAAGAATTTGGAGTTATATATCCAAGACGCCCGGTGTCGTTAAGCATGTTAATGCCAATTTCAAAAAATGGAATATACAAATCAGTCATACCGTCTTGTGAAAACGCATAGCGTTTAATTAAATCAACATCTGCAATATTATGAATGCGAACATAAGGGGGATTTCCAACAACATAATCCATCTTTTTATTATATTTAGAAACAGTTAATGTATTCGCACAGATAACATTCCAGTTGACAATAATGTTTAGCCCTAAATCCTTTATAACATTATTTAAATTATCTATACATTTTTGTTTTTCTTCTTGGTTAATTTCAATTCCATAAATATTTGCTTCCAACAAACTTTGAATTTCGTCATTGCTTTTATTTAATTTTAAGCATTCTTCACAATAGCGTTTTGCAATTTCTATCAGGAATTGTCCATCTCCGCAACTATTATCTATAATATTTTTCCCGATAATATGTGCACCGTTGTACCCAACAAGATCTAAAATAGTTGTAACAACTTGTTTAGGTGTATAAACTTTTCCTATACTTTTTCTTGCCAGCTTACTTTCTTTTTCCATACTATACTTTCTTTGAAAATTGTCGGTCAAAATTTTCAACAGATAAAACATTGATATTTTAATCTAAAAAAACAGTTAGTGTCAATACCGGAGTCGTTTCAGGATAAGACAGAATACTCGGCTTATAATAAGGTTTAGTCGTTTCCCAAAAGGTCGTCAGGAATTGTCGGAACTACTTTTTCTGTTTTGCAACCAAGTTTTTCAAGCTTTGTAATTTGCGTGATAATATTTCCTTTTCCGTCTAGTTTTTTTAATGAATTATCTAAATCTGTTCTAATTTTTAGTAATTCGCTAAGCAAAGCCGCAAATTTATCGTGAACACTTGAACAAAGTCTTGCCATTTCTTGAATATTTTTGTTCTGACGATCTACCACGTGGAAAGAATTTATTATTTTTAATGCCGCAAGCAGTGTTGACGGAGAAACAGGCATGACTTTATTTTTCCACGCATAATCCCACAATTGACAGTTGTCGCAAAACATCAAGGAGTAGCAACTTTCAATCGGAATAAACATTAGAACATAATCAGGAGAAACATTTTCTACTGAGTAATCCCTTTTTGCAAGTCCTGCAATATGTGATTTTGTTGAATCTGCAAACTGCTTTAAATGTATCTGTTTTTCTTCATCAGTTTCTGCGTTCACAAAGCTTTCCCAAGCTGAAAAAGAAGTTTTACTGTCAATGTAAACACAACGACCTTCCGGCAAAAATATAGTTGCATCAGGTCTGCCTTCTGCTGTTCCCATTTGAATTTTATATTCTTCATCTTTTCTTAATCCGGAAGCTTCCAGTACTCGCTCCAAAACGATTTCACCCCATCTTCCAGATGTTCTGTTATCCGCTTTCATAACATTTACGAGTGAATTTGCGTCGTGCGAAATTTTGTTTCCTGTTTCCAAAAAGTTTTTTATATTCAAATCAAATTTTGTAAAATTCTCGTTTTCTGCCTTAAAATTCTCTTCTGCACGACGTTCAAAATCCTCAATTCGTTCTCTGAAACGTTTGAAAAACTCTTCTAATTTTTCTTTATTTGTTTCGCTTAATTCTGTCGTACTTTCTTTAAAAACTTTATTAGCTGTGTTTTCAAAATATAATTTCATCTGTTCTAGTGCTTCTGAGTGCATTTTTTCAGCTTGTTTATTATTTTTATTAACAAGCATAAACAAAAGGTACACGCACAAAGCACCAATAAAAAAACCAACTAAAAAGATTAAAATTTCCATACATATCCTCCGCGAATAAATTAATTATACCACAAGCAGATTAGACTAAAAAGATTAGTTTAAAATTTAATTCAACCATGCGGTTAAATTTCTGAAAGCATGGTGTAGAGCATGATTGAGGCGATAAATAAATCCAAAGATGTAGGACAAATTCTCAAACCCTCAACACATCAATATCAATCAGGACATGTATGGAAAGAACCCTCTAAACAGAGTAGTATTTATAGTGTAGTGAGGGAACAAAATAGGGAGATAAAGATGAGAGAATTCAAAAGACAATCAAGGGTATTATTAATAGATGATAACGCAGATCATTTGAGAGGTGTTAAAGAGTTAATTACGCTTGAAAGCAGCTATGAGGTTGTTGGTACAACAACAAGTGCTAATCTTGGGATTAATCTTGCTAAAAAATATCGTCCTGATTTGATTTTGTTAGATGTAAATATGCCGGAAAAAGACGGACTACAAGTTTTACAAGAAATCGAAAAATTAGAGCTTGGAATTCGTGTTATTTGTTTAAGTGCTTATGATGATGCAGATTTGATTTTTAGAGCAATGAAGCTTGGTGCAAAAGGTTATGTACTTAAAACAATGGCTTCGGCTCAATTGATTTATGCAATGGACGAAGTTGCAGCAGGTAAAGTTTATCTTCCAACAGCTCTTACATCAAGATTTTTCGAATATTTCCAACAGTCATTCAAACAAGAAGTTGCAGCAGAGGAAGAAAATCTTCTTACATATTTAACAGCAAGAGAAGAAGAGGTTTTGGATCTTCTCACACAGGGTAATAACTACAAGACTATTGCAAAACAATTATTTATCTCTGAAACTACTGTTAAGACTCACGTAAACAATATCTTCCAAAAACTTCAAGTAAATGATAGAACACAAGCTGTTTTGTACGCTCTTAATAACGGCTTTGGCAAAAGAAAACGAGCAAAAATGGCTGTTTAATAACAAAAGTTGCTACTAATTAGGTATGTAAAGGTTCAGCCCATTTGTGAGCTGAGCCTTTAATGTAGGTGATTATGAACGAAATTATTTATGAGCAATCAAGATGCATAGCACACGAGATGAGAAACCATCTTTCAATTTGTGAACTTTACACGCAAATTATCAGGAAAAATCTCGAAAAAGAAGGGATTAAAAATTCTTCGATAGAAAATGCCCTAAACTGCATTAACAAATCTCTAAAAATAATGAATAACAATCTTCTTGATTTGAAATCATTGAATAATTTTTCTCCTAAAATTTGTAGTATTAAAAAGATTTTGGAAGAAGGGATTAAACTTTCGCAAGCCTATATTTGTGAAAAAGATATCAAAATTACATCTGACCTACAAACAGATGCGAATGTTTATATTGATGAAAACAAATTTTTAGCTTGCATAGTAAATATTATCAAAAACGCAATTGAAGCGATTTCCAATGATGGAGAAATCAATGTTTCATTGCAATTGACAGATGACAAAGCTCATATAAAAATTTCAAACAATGGTGAAGCAATTTCAGAAGAGAAACAAAAAGCAATTTTTGAAGAAGGTTTTACCACAAAACAAACCGGCTCAGGGCTCGGTTTGCATATTTGTGCAAATAATTTAAAAGCTCAAAATGCAATTTTAAAATTAATAGAGTCAACAGAGGAAAAAACAGTGTTTGAAATAATTTTGCTTCTTTACAAATAGTTACAATTTGGCAATAATCTTGATTTTTAATCCTTTATATTTATATAAGGGAAAAATATAAGGGAAATTATGGATTTTTTCAACTCGCTATCGCAGGTAGCTAAAAATAGAAGCAATTTCAAAAAATGGGAAGACAATCAACGCAACGAAAACGCACAGCGTGAAGAGCTTGCAAAAAGACGTCAACACACACCGGAAGAACTCCAAAAAGCAAAAGAATATGGAAACACAATTATTGATGTTATTGATGTTATGGATAACCATTCTGAAAATGTTGCGGAAAACGTTGAAACCGCAGTTGATCCATTATCCCAACTTGCAACAATAGCAGGTCTATTTGGATTTAACTGGCTTGCATTTAAAACTAAGTCTAAAAAGGATTTACAGAATATTTTAGACTTTAATTCAAATATTAGAAAAACAGAAAAATACCAAGAACTTGCGCAAAAAGTTGAAGAACATCTTAAAAAAACTGACAAGCCGCTAGGCATGTTTGAACGAATTACAGATAAAAAAACTATTAGAAGAATTCAAGATCCTGAACTTAAACAAGAACTTACGGCATTCAAAAAAGCCGGTAAAAAACAATTGATTAAATACCTTAAAGGTGCCGGTTACGCTCATGGACTTGCAATGCTCGGGACTGTCGGTTTGTTTATTGCAGCAACAATTTATGAAGCAAAACTACAAACAGACAGTTCAAAAATTGCTCGTTATCAAGCAAGAAAAGTTCTTGAAGATCCGAAAGAATTTGTAAATTATACCCCGGAACAAATTGAGGCTGCAAAAAAAGAACTTGCAGAGCACCCTGAATTGACTAAAAAAGATAAAAAGTCAAAACTTCAATCAGGCATGTTCAAATCAATCTACAATATCATCAAAGACAACCGTGCATATAGAAACGATAAAGCCGCAAGAGAAGATAACTCACAAAAAGTTACTCGTGAATTAACTCCGGAAGAACGTATTCAAGCAGAAAAAGACCAAGAAGTTATTCAAAGAACAGTCCGCATACTTAACAATGAAGCAGAAAAAAATTCTGAAAATATGGAAGTCGCGGCAAACGTAATTATTAACGGAACTCCGTTCCTAGGCGGTGCAATTGGTGCTGCAACAGGTTGGGTTCTAAACAAATTAAAAGTTTTTGATAAATTTGTTGAAAATCGAATTAATAAAGTAGGTTCAGAAGAAACTAAAAAATTGTACGAAGCTTTGAAAAATCCAAAATTAAAAGGATTTATGCATCATGCTAAATGGTCTCAATTCGCAAAATCAATGATGGAAGACATAAAAAATTCTGGCGGTAAAAAACAACTTGATAAATCCTTTAAAGATATGACAGCAACTATGTTCGCAAACAGAGTCGGGAAACAATGGATATTCGGGGCATTTGGCTTTGTACTAACCGGTATTGCAGGTGCTATTATCGGTCTAAAACTTCAAAAATCAGCTGCTCGTGCAGGTCGTTTCACCGCAAAACGCGAACTTGAAAAAAATCCTGAAAACTTTATCGGCTATACAAAAGATGATTATGAAGAAGTTCAAGATGTCAAAACAACAGATAAAAAGCCTAACAAATTCAAGGAATACGCCCTATTCCTTCCAAATGTAATGAAGCAATATTGGGCTTACAACAAGTATAAGAAGAACGAATACAAAGAAAAACAAGCTCTAAAAGATTTGTTGAAAAAGCAAGATGTAACACCGGAACAGCTTCGAGAAGCTAAAAACTTGCAACGAAAACTATTCAATACGTTTGAAAAAGTTGACGACAACTCACAAGTTTACTCCGAATCTATGGAAGCGGCGACAGAAATTGCTCAACCATTTATTCAATACGGCGGAATAGCATTAACTGTTTCTCCTGCTATTTACACACTCGTACAAGTTGCTCGTGGAAAAATTACAGGCGCAAAACTTCTTGATAAAATCGTTAATAAATTGAATAGTACAACAAACTTGATGCAGAAAAAATGGTTCAAAAAATACCTCAGCCATGTTGAGGATAACGTTTCAATTGTTCTTGATAACGTTAATGTAG
Source organism: uncultured Candidatus Melainabacteria bacterium (assembly GCA_934717895.1). Classification (GTDB taxonomy): domain Bacteria; phylum Cyanobacteriota; class Vampirovibrionia; order Gastranaerophilales; family Gastranaerophilaceae; genus Stercorousia. Next base: position 12,057 of record CAKUZO010000045.1, read on the forward strand.
GCAAAAACAAACCAATGGCAGCGCTTTTGAAAGACGTTGATCTGCAAAAAGATCCAATGCTTGAAGTTATCAGTAAAATATATTCTAACGGAAAAGACGGACTTGAAGGCTTTAAAAAACTTTCTGATAAAGATCAAATTGATTTTATATACAACTTACGAAATACTTTAAATAGAGCAATTGAACTAAACCCAAGTATTAAACTTAAACAAGCAGATATAGACAACTTCTTTAACGTAATTACTCATGGCTGGGGCACAAAAGCCAAAAAATCTATAAATATGACGCCTGAATTAAGAGCTCAAATTTTAGATATGATACTTAATCCGAAAAACATTTCTCCTGAACAAGCGGAAAAAGCAAGAAAAGCCCTAGAATTGGCAACAAATGAAGAATTTGCAAATACTGTTTATTTATTTAGTCCAGGAATTCATGGTGTAATTGAATCTATAAAAACTTCAAATTTCTCAAAAGAATTTGACGAATTGTCTGCAAAACTACTTGAAGGAATAGCTCAAAAAGCTGGCGGATTAGTCCCTCTCAGCACTAAAACTATCAATTTGTTAAAACGCGTTTTAGGCGAAGAAAAATTCAACGCTTGTTTGAGCGAAGGTTCTCAATTCAATATTAAAACATTCCTTAATCCTCAGGCTAATGGAGCAATTGCTAAACCGGAAGAGCTTCCAAAATTTGCAGGAATTTATCCGGAAGAAGCCAGAGAGCTTGCAAAAGCAGTTAAAAACAGAGTTAAAAATGCAACATTTAAAGAAGCATATAGTATTGCAAGCAATGTAGCTAGTCCAAAAGCATTTCTTGAGAAATATCAAGCTTTCGTTGAAAAAATGTCACCGGAAGAATTTGCAACATTTGCAGAAGACAAACTCAATATGCCAAGTATGACAAAAGATATGATGCTCAAAATGATTCCAAAAGTTCAAAAAGTTTTTGATAACTTGCCAAAAGAAGAACTTGACAGAATCACATCAAAACTTGTCGAAGAATTCAACAAACGCCCTGATGAAATGATTAAATTAATGACAAGTGGCAAATTGTCAAGCATATTTATAACTCCACAATTAAGAACTGCGTTGGCAGCGGCAGGTATTAGCTGGGCAGCATTCACTATTGGAATCACATATCTTGCAGAAGCAATTATGGCAGATATGCAATTGAAAGCCGGCAGATTAGGTGTAATGAAGGCAATGGAATCTCTTGAAGATCCAGCATATTATGCAGATATTGAACCGAAAGAAACAGTTGCGCAAAAAGTTGAAACAAAAGCTGATGAGCAATCTATTTCAAAAAGTGTAGACTCACAAAAATCAAACTTATTAGACAAATACAAGAAAATGTAGAAACTAATCCACAACTTCTTGAATAGAAATTGACTCAATTCCTTCAAGTTTTTGGTAGTCTTTGTAAAGATTTTGGATAGGATTGCGTCCTACAAAATCAAGAATAACATTGATTTTTGTCATATTGTCATCTTGTTTATTCAATTTCCTTGAAATCTCTCTCAAATGTTGACAATTTTCAATTATGTAATCATAAATTGCGTTAGAATTTTCATTCAAGCAAGAAATGCTCATTTTCAAACGTTTGGTGTTTTTTGTACTTGATACAAGAACGTTTTTCTCAAACAATCTAACAGATACCAAAACCATAATAGACAAAACAGTTGCAACAAGAGCCAAACCATACATTCCGGCACCGCACGCCATACCAACAGCTGCGGAAACCCAAAGAGTTGCAGCAGTTGTCAAGCCAAAAACAGTCGCTCCATGTCTAAGTACGGTACCACCACCGATAAACCCAATACCGGTAACGACTTGCGCTGCAATACGAGCCGTATCTCTTACACCCGTTGCCTGAGAAACGATTACATTATCACCCGCCGCAAAGGTCGGAAATCCGTAAATTGATATTATTGTAAAAATACAGGCTCCAAGACAAACCAAAATATTTGTCCTCAAACCTGCGTATTTATTGGTCATTTCTCGTTCCAAACCGATTGCAAACCCCAACAATAGAGCAGATAAAACTCTTATAACCAAATTTATATCAAATATATAACCTAAACTTTCCATCTAATTCCTTTCTTTACAGATATTGAGTTGAGTAGAGCCAGTTTTTTA
>CAKUZO010000046.1 GCA_934717895.1 uncultured Candidatus Melainabacteria bacterium
TTGGGCTGGAAAGCCCAACCTACCGTAACAACTGCGGTGCATACCGCTAATTCTCACAAGACTAATGTTGGCGGGGTGGATACCAAGCTCGACATTGATACAAGTCGTAATAAGAGATTCTTCGGGATAAAATTGTTATCTCCCTCAGAATGACGACTGATGGCTTCTGTTTCGTTCTTACCGTCTTTTATTACCATTTAGCTTATTTCTTTTTAGCTATTGAACAACTTTATGTAATCCATGCGGTTTATCAACATTTCGCCCCAATGCAGTTGCTATTTCCAACGCTAACAATTGACAAATTACAACCAAGCAAAAAGATTTTACAATAGAACTTTCACAATTTACATCAATGTTAAATTTCGGCGTTAACTTATCATTTGAACAACCTATAATAGAAAGAGGCGGATTGTAATCTTCTGCAATCTTACCTAAATTTTTTATTGCCGTATAATTCAATTCATTCACAGAAATATGCACCATTGCAGGCTTGTTATTCAAAATCGCAACATGCCCATGCATAAATTCACCCAAAATATTAGAATAAACGTTTATATAAGAAGTCTCTTTTATCTTTAAAGAGGCTTCTTTGGCTATTGCATAAGAAATTCCATCAGCTGTTACTACAATATTTTTAAATTTTGACAAAAACTTCGCCAAATCTTTAACCTCAGAATGTAATTCATAAGTTTTTTCAATGTAACCGGAAAGCGTCTTTAATTCCTCTATATAATGAGTAATATCAACCCCTTTATGAGCTGCATATTTCAAAACAAGCAAAGTGCAACATAACATCTGAGTAGTCAAAGACTTTGTTGCGGCAATACTTTTTTCTTCTCCCGCGCAACAATCTATTTTAAAATCAGACGCTTCCCAAATCGTCGATCCTTTCTTATTTGTTATACAAAGCGTACGCATTCCAAACTCTTTCGCTTTCCTTAAAGCAGAATTTGTATCAGAAGTTTCACCTGATTGAGTTATAAACACGTACAAAATATCGCTTTCATGCGGAATAGCAGCTTTTAACAAAAACTCGCTTGAATAAATCGCCCTCGCTTCCATGCCTGCAACATTTCCAAACAAATCAGCCGCATACCTTGCACAGTGGTAAGACGAACCACTTGCAACAAATACAACCTTAGATATATCAACAGGAATATCAAACAAAATGTAATTGTCGTCGCTAATATGCGTATCTAAAAGATTTTTAAGCACATCTGCCTGCTCAAAAATCTCTGTTTCCATACTTGTTTGTTTATGCGAATTGAACAACATATTTCTCCTATAAATACTTTGACAAATACGTCATTCTGAGTGGTAGTGAAGAATTTCACGGTATAACTCAAAATGACGTTTTGAACTTTTATTCTAACCTAAAATATCTCTCAAAATTTCGTTCACGGCTTTCGGGTTAGCTCTGCCCTTTGTTTCTTTCATAACTTGACCAACAAAGAAGCCTAACAAGTTATTTTTACCGTTTTTGTAAGCTTGAACTTCGTTCGGGTGAGCATCAACGATTTTTTGAGCAATTTCTTTAATAGCACCTGTATCAGAGATTTGGCTCAAACCACGTTTTTCAACGATTTCAGAAGCTTTTGTGCCGTCTTTCATCATATCAATAATGATTTGTTTACCGATGTTATTAGAAATTGTATTTTTTTCAATCAAAGAAATCAATTCAACAAGGTTTTCAGGAGTCAATTTTGTATCCGTAATTTCTTGTTTTTGCTCTTTCAAGAATGCTGCAATTTCGCCCATAATGAAGTTTACAGCGATTTTCGGAGATGCACCGAGTTCCAAAACCTTGTCAAAGAACAACGCCAAGCCCATTTGTTCAACGATAACAGATGCATCATATTCACTCAAACCAAGTGACATATAGCGTTCACGTTTAGCTTGCGGAAGTTCAGGCATTTTATCCTTGATTTCTTGAACCCATTCTCTTGAAATCTTCAAAGGCATCAAATCAGGTTCTGGGAAGTATCTGTAATCGTGAGCATCTTCTTTACCACGCATTGAGCGAGTTTCACGAGAATTGTCGTCCCAAAGTCTTGTTTCTTGAACAACTTTACCGCCTTCTTCAACGATTTCAATTTGTCTATCGATTTCGTATTCAATTGCTCTTTGCAAAGCTGAAAAGCTGTTTACGTTCTTGATTTCAGCACGAGTACCGAATTCTTTTGAGCCTTTTGGCATAATTGAAATATTGGCGTCGCACCTCATAGATCCTTCTTCCAAGTTTCCATCACAAACGCCGATGTAACGAACAATATTTCTCAATTCTTCCATATAGTTTCTTGCTTCCTCAGAAGATCTCATATCAGGCTCAGAAACGATTTCCAAAAGCGGAGTTCCTGCTCGGTTCAAGTCAACTAATGAATAAGAAGACCCTGCAAGTCCGTCAGCACCAGCGTGAACAAGTTTTCCGGCATCTTCTTCCAAGTGAGCACGTGTGATACCAATTCTTTTGCCTTTAATATCCAAATAACCGTTTACACAAATCGGTTCATCATATTGAGAAATCTGAAATCCTTTCGGAAGATCCGGATAAAAATATTGTTTTCTGTCGAACTTACATCTTTCAGGAATTTCGCAATTCAAAGCCAAACCTGTCAAGATACCCATATTAACACATTCTTTGTTAAGAACAGGCAAAACACCTGGCATACCCAAAGTAATAGGGCTTGTTTCAGAGTTCGGTTCTTTCCCGAATTCACAGCCATCTGGCGCGAAAATCTTTGATTTGGTTTTCAATTGTGCATGCACTTCCAAACCAATTACAACTTCATATTTATCTCTCAAGTCTTCCATTATTTTCTCCTTTTTATTAAAGACGTTAAGTCGCTAGGTCGTTAAGACTATAAGTTCATATTGTTAAGTTGGTTTTTATGATTTTATAAAAATTGAAAAGGACTTAACGTCTTATCGCCTTAAAGTCTTAGCGACTTAATCTTACCATAAACATACTCATCAAATCAACGAGTTTCTTGTGCATTTTTACATTGTGAACTCTGATATAATCGACTTTTCTTTCGATTGCAAGAGTATTGAGAGCCACTGTATAAATATCTTTCGTTAAATTATCCTCATCTTGCATATTGAGAAGGCTTTTTCGAGAAATTCCAAGCATTAGAGGACAACCCAAACTTTGGAATTCTTCAACCCGACGGATAATTTCAAAATTGTCCTCACGAGATTTACCAAATCCAATTCCAGGATCAATAATTATATTTTCAATTCCTTTTGAGCGAGCAAAATCGACTTTTTTACGCAAATTCAAAAAGATTTCTTCCATCAAATCGGCATACTCTGGCGAATTCTGCATATTTTCAGGTGTCCCTTTTGAATGCTGAATAATCACAGGCACATTGTATTTTGCAACAACATCAGCCATTTTTTCATCATAATCAAAGCCTGAAACATCATTGATAATGTTTGCTCCGGCATTCAAACACTCTTCCGCAACCTCAGAATTTCTCGTATCAATACTCAAAGGAATTTTGCCTTTTGCAAAATCAATTATCGGAAGAAGTTTTTCTAACTGCTCTTTTGCAGGAACCGATTTTGAATACGGTTTTGTCGACTCAGCCCCAATATCAATAATATCGGCACCGTCATTGATTAATTCAAGCAAATGTTCTTTTGCTCTGTCCAAGTCGTTGTACATTCCACCATCAGAAAAGGAATTTGGAGTAAGATTTAGAATTCCGACGAGTTGAGTGCCTCTCCTCGAAATCACAGATTTCGGTTCTTCCGCAAGGGGAGGACATAATTTTTCGAGTTCCTCGCCTAATTTTTTCAACCCAAACGGCTGAAACTTCAACTTTTCAGCAATCTTTTTAATCTGCGAAACACTTCCGCCTAAGATACAGTCTGACTTTTCTATTTTTCCGGTAATAACCTCTCGATGCGTTGCACAATCGCACCCGACTGAAAGTGCCGTTTGCTTAATTATATTTGCCATAGCAGGCTTCAAAGAATAAATTTTTATATTTTTATACTCAAATTTTTCTCGTGCCTTATGTGAATAACAAGTGTCAAATCCTATTTTTTCAATCTCTTGTTTAATATCCGTTTCTTTAATTTCTCTAAAAATAAAATCGTGCATACAATAAAGATAGCACGATTTTTTAGATTTAACAATTAATAATTCATTTTTCCTTCTTGGATTAAACGTAATCCCAAGAAGTCAATATTAGCAGAATCATGTCCCCAAATAGTACCACCCCAATGAGGTTCTGTCGGATAAAAGTAAAAGACATCTCTTCCATATAAATTTGGACCTTTGTCAGGACCATTAGTATCAAATAACTGCCCACTACCAGCACCACCATCTTGATTTAGCATAATTAAAATTCCGTCATTGGTAATAAAACCGAAAGGATTATCATCGCCAATTTCGCCATAACATGCGCATTCAGCATCACAATCCCTATCTGTGCCATCTGGCGACCCTATAGGCAACTTATTATAGCCACTACATACTTCATTAAAATTATTTATATCTATTTTTTTTGATATATTAAATATCTTCATAAAATCCGCCCACCAATAATCTGATAGCACATCAACAAAATTTTCTTTAGTATACCCAAAATCACCTGAAATAAAGGTATTAAAAGCATTTTCGATACTAGAAGCAGCCTTCATAAATTGCGTATAATAAACATGTTTTTGATATTTATCAATAAGAGAAGGCAAAGTCAATGCCGCAACAACTCCGATTATGCCGAGAGTGATTAAAACTTCCGCTAAGGTAAATGCGACTCGACGAAACTTGTCACAGAGGGCTACGTGCATAGCTCCTTCTGCCAAGTTAAATGCGGATTTTTTAGCAGCTAATTCAATTTTGCGTACTATATCACGTGCTACGCTGGGATTGCCCCCCCCCCCGAAGGCTCTTCTAAAATCAAACTTTTTCATAAAAATAACCTCGCAACTTATGTATTACGAGGTTATTATAACATATTTTCAAAAAGAATTCAATACTATCTATTTGCCTGTTTTTCGATTGCTTCGGTCGTAACTTTCGTAATATCTGCTAAACCTGAAATTAATGTTACAAAGCCAAAACCATAACCAAGCGCACCTGCTCCAAATCGGAATAATTTACTATTCACAAGCGGTTTTAATAACTTTGAATTTTGCAATGCTTTGCCCCAATTCATTATAGCATTTTTTGCCCATCTTGCATTTTCTGCTACTTTGCCCCACAACCCCTTTGTTTCTTTTGCAACATTTGATGCGGTTTTTGCAGAAGATGTTATCCCTCTTGAAACTTTCGAAGCAGAACCAAACATATCAAAACCTGATTTTGCACCTTTTGCTCTTGCCGCAGCAGTAGTCGCCGCAACCGCACCACCACCGGTTACAACCTTTTTCTCGGTATCTTTATCTCTACCAGAACGAGTTGAAACAGCAGGATTTGATGTAAATGCAATTTTATCATTCAAAGAAATTGACATTATTCAGTAACCTTTTCGTTTTGTTCTTTCAATGCAGTAACACCTGATGCAATACCACCGGAAACTCCAACAGTATTAACAGCAGCTTTTTCATAAGTTTCTTTTTTTACGCCTTTAATTTTATTAAGAACCCAATTTGCTCCGTCTTTAACCTTTTTAACACCTTTACCGACAAAATCTTTGACAGAATTGTAAGCTTTTGTAATAGGTTTTCCTATTTTTGAGTTAGCGAATTTTTCACCTAATTTATTTAATTTACTCTTTGGAGTTGTGTAAACTTTTGAGTCCGTAAATTTCTTCCAAATCTTACCAGCAAATTCTTTTGTAGCAGCCCAAGCTTTACCGAATTTTGTTTTCATTCCAACAACAGCCTTGGCTTTATTAAGAGCTTTCATGCCAGCAATAGACTTTTTAGCCCCCCAGCCCGTTGCCATTCCGCCTAAAATACCGCCGGTTATAACTGCTCCACCTTTAATTAATTTTTTTGCAGGTTTTGGCAAATTCAATTCTTTATCTTTTACCAAACTTTCAAATTCGTCCTTTTGATCTTCTAATTCTGCTTTTGCACGAGCATAAGTATCCTCGTCTTTGAAGATATCAATATCTTTTTCAGAATTTTCACAATCGAAACAATCTTCATATACATCTATATCTGTTTCGCCTTTATCCATAGGATTTGAGGCATATTCTGCACTTTTAAATGCAGGTCTATAATTTGTTGAAAAATTTGGTTGAATAGATAACATATATTTTCTCCATTAAATACTTTTCACGACTATTAATATACGTGAAAGAATTTTCTTGCTGTTTTGTTAACAAATTGTTACATTATAACACACATCACCTGCATATTATTGCACAAAATTCGTTATTTGTAAATATATTTTGCACCTTGATAAGAATTCCTCTTAATAAATTCCTTATCAATCTTATTCAGGCAATCAAATTTTTTAGAAAGCCAAAGAGGAGCAATAAGCTCAGAGCTCAAACCGTTTCCGGCAAGTCGATGAATGGTTGTAGTTTTCGGAAGATATTCCAAAAAGTCGCATACTGTTTGAACATACTCATCTTCGGGCATAAAATCGATTTCACCATTTTCATACATCTTGGCAAGTTTTGTTCCTTCCAACGCACAAAGCATGTGGATTTTTACCCCGTCAACGCCAAGTTCTGCAAGTTTTTGAGCCGTTTGCATAATTTCATCATGAGATTCCCACATGCCAAAAATCACGTGAACGCAAACATTTATCCCAGCATTTTTTGTCTTTTCATAAGCCTTCAAAAAGCAATCAAAATCATGCCCGCGATTAATCTTTTGCAAAGTCTTGTCATGAATAGATTGCAAGCCATACTCAACCCACGTATAATAATCATCTTTGTAGGTTGAAATCAATTCGATTTTCTCATCATCAACACAATCAGGACGTGTACCTATCGAAATTCCGACAATATCAGGGTGGTTTAGCGCCGAATTGTAAATCTTTTCAAGCTCACAAACAGGTTTATACGTATTTGAATAAGCTTGAAAATACGACATAAATTTTTGTGCTTTAAAGCGGTTTTTCAAGGTTTCCGCACCTACTCGAACCTGTTCTTCTATCGGCAAAAGTTTTGAATGCGCCTGTGAAAAACTTCCACCTTCATCGCAAAAAATACAACCGCCGGTAGAAAGGGTACCATCTCGATTTGGGCACGAAAAACCTGCATCAAGAGTTATTTTATAAACCTTTGCGCCAAATTTGTTTTTCAAATGAGCACTATATTGATTATAGCGTTTATCTGTATTATTGAACAAAATATCCCCTTCTGGCATAAATAATGGCGGGGTTATTCCCCGCCCTACTAAATTATTTACAAAACTTTCTATTATTTTTCTTCTTCGTCATATATCGGATAAACATAGTGTTCACCACAATTTGGGCACACAACCTCTTGTTGTTTTCCGTCTTCTACTTTTGCAACTTCAAACAATGTCTTGCAACCTGATTGAACGCATCTGATAGCCCAGCTTGGTCTGATTAATCTTGCCATAAGTCTTTCTCCATTTTCTCTCTGTACAAATCCATTTTAGCATTCAAACCAACTTAATGCAAGTATTTAAAATTAAATTGTTGGGGAATTTTATTTTTCAAAAAGAAGTGCAAAAATTTTTTTTGAAAGGTTTATTATATGAAAAATTCTTTAATTCTTGTATCTATTTTAATAATTACCATTATTGCATTTTTTGATGCAAAGGAAAGATTTGCAGAACTCGAAAGCGTTGCAGCAAATACTCCTGCACAAATTGAGATGAAACAAATGATTAACGATCCTGACGCACAAATGAAAAAACACATTCCTAACTTTAAAAACAGCACAGAGCAAAATTCCCAAACAATTCAAGATAAAATGAATCAGGGTAGAGAAGATAGTCAAAACCAACTCAACAACGTAGACAAACGTCGCAACACAATTAACAATAAAGTTCAATAAAATTGCAAAAAGACAGAACTTCAAAAAGAAGCTCTGTCTTTTTCTTGATATTAAATTCTTATTTTGCCTCTTCTTCGTCGTGGTGCTTATGTTTAACATCTTCTTTAATAACGATAAGGTTATTAATAATTTTCATAGCACAAGTTGGAAGAACAACATCATCTAAACCTGTTGCAATACTGATGATTTTGCCTGCTCCAAGGGTAACTTCATCTCCCTTGTAGTAGAATGTGTAATCATCTTTTCTGTCTGAACGAATTGTAATTTGACTCATTTTTCTATCCTCTGTCCTTTACTATTATAAAATACGCCTTCTGACATTACTTCGTCATAAATTTCTTCATCTTGTTTAAATGTCGCCTCTGTATACGGATACAAATCAATGCAAACACCTAACTCTGTTTCCACCTTTCCGACAATCGGCCAAATCTGTTCTCTTTTTGACTTGTCCTCAATATCAAAAATAGCCGCAAGCTCAATGTCTTCGTCTTCATGCATTTGCCCATCTAAAAAAGTTCCAAACAAGTACATGCCTTTGAAATCATTAAAGATTCGATTAAAAGCTTTTGAAAGTTTTAAAATAACTTCATCAACAGAATTAGCACCCATAACTTACTCCTGATTTCTTACAAAATTAAAAACATCTGCTCTTTCAACCGCAATTTGCTCTGATGTTTCAAGATTTTTAACAGAAACTTTTCCGCTTTTAACTTCATCTTCACCTAAAATCAATGCAAACTTAGCGACTTTTGAGGCTTTTTCGAGTTGTTTGGTGAATTTTTTATTTGCTAAATCAAATTCTACATTCAACCCTTTATTACGTAATTCTTGTGCAAGTAAAAATGCATCAGCCGAAGAATTTGAAACAATATAGCCATCAAGTTTTTTAGGTTCAACATCAGGCAACAAAGAATTTAATCTTTCCATACCCATTGCCCAACCAACAGCCGGCGTGTCTTCACCACCAAGATTTCTAACCAAACTATCATAACGTCCACCACCACATACAGCATTTTGAGAGCCTAAATTATTGGATTTAATCTCAAAAACAGTTCTGTTATAATAGTCCAAACCTCTGACTAACAATTTGTTTTCAACATATGGCACTTCAAGTTTGTCAAGATATGTTTTTAATGTAGCATAATGTTCAGCACATTCTTCACAAATAAAATCAGACTGAATAACTTTTTGAATTTCCGGTTTTGCAAAAATTTCCTTACAAGTTTCAACCTTGCAATCCAAAAGCCTCAAAGGGTTTTTCTCATAACGATTTTGGCAATCTTCACAAAGGTTTTCAAACTCAGGTTTCAAGACCTCTTTAATCTTGCGTTTATATTCTTCACGACAGTTAGGGCAACCGAGAGAATTTATTTCGACCTCCAAATCGTTCAAACCGAGTGACTTCAAATAGTTTACGGCAAGCAAAATAACCTCAGCATCAGCCGTTGGCTCTTTTATACCAAACATTTCAACCCCAACTTGATGGAATTGTCTTTGACGCCCGGCTTGTGGTCTTTCATATCTAAACATCGGTCCTTTATACCAAAGCTTAACCGGAGCAGAAAGTCTTGCCATACCGTTTTCAATAAACGAGCGCACAACTCCTGCTGTGTTTTCAGGTCTTAATGTCAAAGAACGTTCACTTTTTTCAAAAGTGTACATTTCTTTGTTTACAATATCTGTCGTATCACCAACTCCACGCGCAAACAGTTCCGTTGCCTCGAAAATCGGTGTTCTAATTTCCTTATATCCGTAACGGGTAAATATTTCTAACGCATTTTTCTCAAGTCTGTGCCACTGTTCGACTTCCTGAGGTAAAATGTCCTTTGTTCCTTTTTGTACTTTAATTATCTTAGCCATAAGCTTATTATATAAATTTGAAGCCAAATTGTCAAATTATTTTAGTACAACATCAGAAAAAAGATTTCTGTCGATTTCATCAAAATTCTTGATAATTTGCGAAACTGCTGGGATATTTTTATACAAATCAGCGCTTTCCATAGAGGCAATCGCAATGATTTTACCAATTCCGGCAGCTCTCGCAGATTCTATTCCTGACACAGCATCTTCAATCACAACGCAATCCTTTGGATCAAGATTAAGTTTTTTAGCAGCTCTTGAATAGATATCAGGGGCAGGTTTACCCGGCATTGTGCCGTCATCATAAACAATTTTATCAACATCAAACCATTTTTTCAGATTAAATGTTTCAATAAAAAACTCCACATTTTCTCCATTAGACATCGTCGCAATCGTATGTGGAATATCATTTTCACAAAGGTAGTCCAAAAACTCAACTGCTCCGGCAGCGAGAACCGTATTTTCTTTGTCTTTTCGACACATATCACGATAAACAGCCTCTTTTTCACCCGCAAAACGTTCCACCATCTCACGTGTAGGCTTTTCCCCGGTCAAATATTCAATAATATCATCATTTGTGCGCCCGAACATATATTCGCGCATCTCTTCATCGGTAAACGGTTGTTCTCTCAGCCTTTTTGAGAACTCTCTCCAAGCTTCCAAATGCTTTTCAGAATCCCAAAACAATGTTCCGTTAAAATCAAATATTATTCCTTTATACATAATGCCTCACTGATTATTAATTATCTTATTATAGTATTCCAAGTAGGTTTTTGCCTGTTTTTCCTTGTTTAATTTTTTATAAACATAAGCCAAATTGTAATGAAAATCTGCCACATTGTTTTTGTAATCCGTTGCAACCAAAAATTCATATTTTGCCTTGCTATACTTACCCAATTTCATATATGCGCAGCCTAAATTGTAGTGCCCGTAAGCATATTCAGGCTTTAATTTTATAACCTTTTTAAACTCCTCTACCGCCATATTAGGCTTACCTTCGTTCAAAAATATATTACCCAAATTGTAATAAGCTTTATATAAAGTTTCATCAGCCTCAATTGCCTTGTTATACATAAAAACAGCTTCATCACTCTTACCTTGATCTTGCAAAATATTACCGAGTAAAAGCCAATTTTGTGCCGTTCTTTCTTCCTCAGGAATTGTCAAAAACAGATTAAACGCACTTTTTATATCGTTTTCAGCATAAAAAACATTCGCCTGATTTGAAATATTCATGTACTTTTCAGACTGAATTACTTTTGTCGGCTGTTTTTTGCCTTGAAGCTTTAAACTGGCTGCCTCAGAGCAATTCACACCTAACAAAACTATCCCTATCAATATTAATAAAAACTTTCTCATAAGAGGATTATAAAATAAATCAAAAAAAATATCCACAAAAATTTGACATTATTTTTACATAATCCATAATGTCATTGATGTCTCTTTTACTGATTCCCGCATCTAAACTCCTTGGTGCGGGTTGTTTTTGTGCATTCATAATAATCAGCAATAGTAGCTATTTTCGTCATTCTGAGGCTCATTCGCCGAGTGCGGAGTAGTTGCAGAAAACAAGGCGGTCTGCAAGACTTTTCTGCAACTACGGAGACACGTTTAACGCGAATGAGATTTTTTCAAACCGAAAGAATCCAGCTATTTTTTAACAAATAACAAATAAAATTTTTCATCATGCAAGTTGCGAAAACAACTTATCAAACTCAGGAAATGAAATGTCAACCCATTCAAATCCGTTGATAGCAAGCGGTTTTTCACAAATCAAACCAGCGACGTACAAACTCATTGCAAGCCTGTGATCATGGTAGGTTTCAACTTCCACTCCACCTTTTAGCGTTTTTTTACCTTGAATTACAAATCCGTCAGGAGTTTCCTCAATAGCAGCACCAAGCTTTTTAAGCTCACATACTGTCGCTTTAATTCTATCAGATTCCTTGTTGCGCAAATCTTGTGCATCTTTAATAATAGTTTGACCTTTCGCTTGTGTTGCAAGAACCGCAATTACAGGTAATTCATCTATAAGACGCGGAATTATATCGCCTTCAATTGTACAAGATTTCAAATCCGAATAAGAAATTTGAATATCACCGACTTCTTCTCCTGAAACATTGCGTTTATCAAGAATTTCAATGTTGCCGCCCATTTTTTCGGCAACTTCAAGAATTCCTGTACGCGTCGGGTTCAAGCCAACATTTTTCAAAATTATTTTTGAATTTTGAACAATCATGCCTGCCACAATAAAATATGCAGCAGAAGAAATATCTCCGCAAACCTCAATAGTTTTTGGTTCTAGTTCCGATTTTTCGATTGTTACCGTATTACCACCTACACCTATATTTGCGCCCATATATTTAAGCATAATTTCTGTATGGTTTCGAGAAACATAAGGTTCCGTAAAACTTGTTTTACCATCTAACCCCATGCCTGCAAGCAAAATACACGATTTTACCTGTGCAGAGGCAAGTTTTGAGACATAATTTATAGCGTGAAGATTTCCCCCAAAAATTTTCAAAGGCGCTTTAAATTCGTTTGCCTCAATTTTCGCACCCATTTGAGAAAGCGGCTCAATAACTCGCTTCATCGGGCGTTTTGAAAGACTTTCATCGCCGATTAAGACTGAATTAAAATTTTGAGCAGCAAGAATTCCTGACATCAATCGCATCGTAGTACCGGAATTTCCGCAATCCAAAGGGGATTGAGGCATTTTTAGCATACCTGACGAAGTTATAATCAATTCTTCATCTTTAAATTTTGCATTTACGCCTAGCGCTTGACAAACTTTAAGCGAAGAGAGCGGATCTTGTCCTTTTGAAAAGTTTTTTATAATCGACTTTCCTTTTGCAAGAGATGAGAACATCACTGCTCTGTGGGAAATCGATTTATCTGAGGGAATTTCAACAATTCCATTAAGTCCTGATTGATTTTTATTAATTATTTTTCGCATAAACAAATAGTAGCACAAAAGAAATGTTTGTGATATATTCACATTAACAAATGAAGAGAGGTGTCCGAGCGGTTTAAGGTGCAATCTTGGAAAGGTTGTGTGGGAGCAATTCCACCGAGGGTTCGAATCCCTTCCTCTCTGTGTTTATTAGAAAACTATCATTAGTCAAAAAACATCAGTCGTCATTCTGAGGGAAACAACCATTTTATCCCGAAGAATTTATTATTAGGACTTGTATCAATGTCGAGTTGGGTATCCACCCCGTCAACATTAGTCTTGTGAGAATTAGCGGTATGCACCGCAGTTGTTACGGTAGGTTGGGCTTTCCAGCCCAACAACTAAACTTATTTAGCAAAAGTAGGGCGGGATACCTATCCCGCCATTATTAATTTGATAACGACTCATGACGGCGGGGTAGGTACCCCGCCCTACCTGCTCAACGTTGGCATGTGTGTGAAATTTTGCGTAAATGATTAAATTATTAAATGATTAAGTTATTCACCGAGACAAACCGCCTGAAACCCAGTGGCGTAGCGGAGCTCGCTGGTCCAACCCGTGCCCGACTGTAAGAAGTAGCGGAGGTCCGCGCCGTCGCTATTGAACTCTTCACCCGACCAAACGTAGATATACGTTCCAGTTAAGCCCAGAGATGTGGCTTTTGAGGTGTCTAATTCTGCACCTACTCTTTGCTTAGCCCCAACTGTTGGGTTGCCTTTGTAGAGCTCTGTTGCCAGTTTTGCTAAATCATCAGCAGTTGGCATTTTAGATACTCCACCACATTGTTTTACGGCTCCTGCCCAAGAATCGTTGTCATAGTTACACCCATTTATTCCGAGTTTTCCTTTTTCTGCTTCGCATTCAGCTCTTGTTAATGGAGTTGGAGTAAATGCAGCAGAGAAACATTTTCCACCAGCTTCAAGAGAACACGCTGAGCCCAAACCGCTTGCTTTTCCGAATATCAAAACATCGCCTTTTGAATTTCCTTCAAGTTTTGCTAGCTTATTCGGTTTTTTGCCGCCATTCCAATCAAAAACTCCTGCAAGGCAGTTTAAAGAATTCGAAATTGAACCCTTACTATCGCCGGATTTCAAACCTTCTTTATCAACGTCAAAAGTACAGCCTTTGTTATAGCTCAAAATCATAGATGTTCCATCACCCGTCACAATTCCGACTGTATCTGACCAATCATCACCGTCAGCTTTTTGAATTTTCAAGTTTTTTGCAGTCTTTGTTTTTGAAATTTCCCAAGTTTTTCCCGCATCGTCCAAAGCAACCTCTTTTGAAGGCCAACAATCATCGAGATGGGCGTTATCGCAAACTTTGGCGATTTTCATGTGTCGTTGCATTT
>CAKUZO010000047.1 GCA_934717895.1 uncultured Candidatus Melainabacteria bacterium
AAGAAACATTAAAACGCAAAACGTATACTTTTTGAATACAAAATTTTACTTATGATAAAATTAACTTATGAAGAAAAAACAACAAGACTTAATTGTTTTAATATATTCAATCCTTATTGCTGGAATTACAAGTATTGCAAAGGGTATGGACAGAAGTTTTGACGTACGTAATTATCATATCTATAACCCGTTTGCACTTCTCAATAACCGCTATCACACAGACATCATGCCGGCTGATATCCAGACATATTTAAACCCGTTTTTGGATATCCCATACTATTTGATGGTGAAGTATTTCAATAATTTTCCTTATATCGTAACTTTTTTACAAGGGCTTTCGTACGCGTTTTTGATTTTTATTGTGTACAAGTTGTCGCAAGCGATTTTTGAGGGGAAAAAGCTCTATCTCTGGCTTTCTGTCTTAATCGGCAGTACAGGTGCTTTGACCTTGTACAATATCGGGACAAACACGCACGACTTGTTTGTTGGTGATGTGGTTTTGGTTGGAATTTATTTACTTATAAAATCTATCAAGAAATATAGTCTGAAAAACATCGTGATGTCAGGACTTTTGCTCGGTGGAATTTGTGGGTTGAAACTTACAGCAGGAATTTTTGTGCTTGCAATTTTTCTTTCTGTCTTGTGTTTTAAATCCTATTTTAAAAACATCTTCAAAACCGCAATTTCTTTTGGACTGAGCCTTTTGGGAGGTTTTTTGATTACAAACGGATTTTGGGCATACAAATTGTTTTCGCTTTTTCATAACCCGCTTTTCCCGTATTTTAACGGAATTTTCCATTCGGATTTTGCAAATGTAGAAAACCTTTTAAAAGAAGATTTTATAAATCTTTATCCGCAAAACATCTGGCAATATATATTTTTCCCGTATTATTTTTACCAACACGTGCCGACACGCGGGTTTGAGCTGAATTATCAGGACTTTCGATTTGCTGGAATTTACACAGTCTTTTTATTAAATTTGTTGAGTTTTAAGTGGTTCGATAAAAAATATTTTGAAGAAAGCTATGGGATAAATTATGATATTATAAATTTTTTGGTTTGTATTTGTGCGTTTTCTTATGTTTTTTGGGTAAATACATTTGCAACAGTTCGGTATTTGACACCGATTTCGGCAATTTCAGGAATAATAATTCTTGCAGGTGTCACAAGGGTTTTTGCAATTGCTAAGCGGGAATTCAACCTTACAACTCAAAAAATCGATTTTGGTAAATTTTTAGCTAAATGCAGTGACCTGAAACATTTTGTTAAGAGTGCGCCAGAACGTTTTGTCCTCAATTTCAATTACAAAAAACATATCTTGCCACTACTTTTATGCTTGGTTTCCGGATATTTGCTTGTCAAAACGATTGAACCGCAGATGTTGAAACGAATTCCGATAAGGGAACAACTTGTGTCGGTTGATAATATGCATATTCCTGATAATGCGACTGTGATTGCGGTTTCAGGTAGCGGAATAATTATTCCGTTCCAAAACCCGAATTGCAAATATATCTATCTTAACGCACCGAGATTTACCGAGAGAAAAGTTAATATTTTGTCTGATAGAGTGCAAAATGATATTAAAAAACTTGTACATTCATCGGGTGACAATGTTTATTTCATGATGGATTTAGCGATTTATAATAAGACTTTACGTCTTACAAAAGAAGCTCTTGATATGTACACTGATATTGATTTCGATAAGTCACAATGCAAACTTATCACGACAAATATTTCCAACAAAAAAACAGCATCATATTATGTGTTATGCAAGGCAGAAATCAAGTAAAACAGATGTCTTAGCCCATCTCGAATTGGGTTAAGTTTTGATTTTCTGTTGTGAACAGGATACAAATGAATTGGGATTTCTTTAATTGAAAAATTGTGTCTTGCAAACTGTACAAAGAGTTCTGAGGCAAATTCCATGCCTGTCGTTTTAAATTCTATTTTATCAAGACAATCTTTTCTGAACATTCGCATTCCGCATTGTGAATCGGAAAGATTTGTTTTGTAGAGCAAATTTAGGATAAATGTCAAAACCGGCGTCCCGAGATATCTGTGCAAAAATGGCATTGCACCTTTGTGAATTGTACCTTTTAGCCTTGTGCCGGTAATCATATCGGCGTTTTTTGTTGTAATTTCAAGGTAAAATTCAGGAATTTCAGAAAAATCGTAGCTGTCGTCCCCATCACCCATAATAATAAATTTTCCGTTTGCGTTTTTAAACCCGTAACGGAGAGCGTTTCCATATCCTATTTGCTCACAAAAAATGACTTTTGCACCTGAGTTTTTGGCGATTTCAGAAGATTTATCTGTTGAATTGTTATCGACAACGATAACTTCACCTTCAACTCCAAGTTTTTCAAAGGCGGAAAACGACTTTTGGATACATTTTTCGATATTTTTTTCTTCGTTATAACAAGGAATTACAACACTAATTTCTGTCATTTTGAAATTTCCTTACTTTTTTACGTAAAAATCTGCTTGTGCCAAAACTTTATGCGGGTTATCTTTTGAATACACTTTCATTATGTAAAAACCTTTTTCGTTTAGCACAAAATAATCTGTGTAATAGTTGACTTCTTCATCTTTTAGGCGAATGTTGAATGTCTGATGGAGTTTGTAGCCAAATTGTCCGTAATCATTGTCCTTCTTAATTATTTGGATATACAAATATCTTGATTCAACTTTTTTGGGCATCAAAACAATATAATAAATTCGTCTGCCGACAGTGAAAGTTTTTGAGTAATCGTAAATATTTTTTTCGCTAATCGGATATTTATTGAAAAGTATTGAAGCCTTGTCGCTCGTACACGCACAAGTCAAAAACATTGTAAGCAAAATTGAAAATAATAAAACTAATTTTTTCATTTTTCCAAGTTATTTATCTTTGCCTGAACTGCTTTTGCCGTTGCCTCGTCTTTGTTATGAGTCAAAAAGATTTTGTAGTTATTCAAAGCTTCTTTTTTGTTTCCGTCTTGCTCATAAGCCAGTCCGAGTGCATAGTATGCGTATCCGTAATTTGGATTAAGTGAAATTACTCGGTGGAAACTTTCTTTGGCTTTGTTGTTATTCTTTTCGTTCGCATAAACGAGTCCGAGATTAAACCAACCGTCTGTATAATTCGGGTTTACGATAATTGATTTTTTATAAAAACTGATTGCGTTTTTATTGTCGTTTTTAAGTTTGTACATATTGCCGATTTTCAATAAAGTAACTTCATCTGACGGGTTTAATTTTAGTGCATCTTGATAACTTCTGATTGCAACATCATAGTTTTTGCTCTTGTAATTTTCGTCACCTTTCATAATCAAGGTTTTGTTTTGAAGTTGGTTTGCATTATCTCCGGCTTTTGCTTCGTCCATTGAAAGACTAATTTCTTTTATTCCTCCGCCAGATGTTACATTTTCTGCACCTGTTCTAAGTTCAGGAGTCTTATTTGTAGCTGAAATAAATTCCGCAAACTCTGTGCTGTACTGAGTTTTATCAGGTGCCATTGCGATAGCTTTTTCGTAATATTCACTCGCTTTTTCATTTATTCCGCATGCTCTGTATGATTTTGCAAGTCCATAATATGCATAACTGTCTTTTGTATTGTATTCGATAGCTTTTTCAAAGTTTTGGGTTGCTAATGTGTAATTCTGTTGTTTTAAATTTTCATCGCCCAAAGAAACGTAAGCTGATGCTATATTTGTTCTGATAGAAGCATTGTCTTTTTCTTCCAAAAGTTTTGAATAAATATCGATTGCACCCGAATAATCTTTCATAGCGTGCAAAACAAGTGCCTTATTGAAACGCAAGTTGTAATCGTCTTTTTTCACAAGAAGTACTTCGTTATAGTATTTCAAAGCGTTTTGGTAATCGTGTTTTATATGATAACATTCAGCCAAATCTTCTTCCAACACAATATCTTTTTTGTCTTTTTGAAGTTCAAGCGCTTTTTCGTAATTTGCAATTGTATTATCCAACTGGTTCAAGCGTTTGTAAACCACACCGATATTTTGGTATGCCCTTGCATCTTCCGGATAATGCGTAATGTAGATTTTGTAATTTTCAATAGCAGCCTCGTCTTGCCCCATATCAGCAAGAAGGTTTCCGTAATCAAATCTGATTGAGTGCAAAGACGGCTGTTGTCTGAAAACAACGTCGTATTGCGCAAGTGCTAAATCATTTTTGTTCAACTCTTGATACGAAAGTGCAAGATTTATGTGAGCTGATGTATTTTCAGGATTGCTTTCAACGGCCTTTTCTAAGAATTCACAAGCCTTTTCGTAATCTTTTGTCTGGAACAGTGCTAAGCCATAATTTGAAAAGTTTTTAAACCCTGTCGGATTTTTTGTATAAAGCGTGTTGTATTGCTCAACTGCTTTGTCAAAATCACCATCACTAACATAAGATGCAGCCAAATTTTCTCTTGCATCTTGGTGTTGAGAATAAGTTGATAAAAATTTGTTATAGTTTTCGATTGCGGATTTGTAATCTCTTAATTGATACTGAACGTTTGCAATATTTAAATAATTGTACAAATATTCAGGACACATCTCTGCAACTTTATTGTAGGCTTGCAATGCTTCAAGGTATTTTCCTTGGTTTTCGTAAATATTTCCGACACTCAAATAAACATAGCCATCATTCGGTCTGAGCTCAATAACCTTAGAATAAGTTTCCAAAGCCTTGTCATACTCGCCCATTTCGCTATAAACACCAGCAAGTTTTGTATAAATCATTGCGTCATTGCCGGAAATGTTCAATGCCTGTTGCAACTTTTCAACCGCAGTCGTGTAATCCTCTTTATACTCAGCAGAACATGCCTGTTGATAAAGTGAATTTGCCTCAGGAGTCATTGCCAAAACTTGACTTCCGCTCAAAATTAAAGATAACAATGCCGAAAATAATAACTTCTTATTTATAATGCCACTCTCCTAATCTGTTACTTATTACTAATATTATATCAAAAATCCGATTTGTGTAAAGTATAGTTACAAGGGACTTATATACAATTTTACACAAAACTAACTCCAAATGCATACTACTATTGAACTTGAGCCTGTTTTGGTTCATTGTTTGCTGTAACAAATCACTAGCAAAAACTTTTCCATCTAAAACTTTGTTTAAGCAGGTACCTAATAGTAACACATAAAACAAAAAGGATGGAAAAATGAACAAAGAAATTAAATGTCCAAAATGCGGTGAAATTTTTCAAGTTGATGAAACTCATTATGCAGCAATAGTTAAACAAGTTAGAGACAAAGAGTTCTCTACAGAACTGAAAAATCGAGAACTTCAGTTTGAAGAAACAATGAGGACTACTCTACAATTAACTAAACTTCAACTCGAAAATGGATACAATCAAGAAATTGGCAAATTAAAAACAAAGTTAAGTAATTTCAATAAAGCCAAAGAACTTGAGATTGCAAATCTTGTTACTGATATGAATAATAGATATGCTTCTCAAGAAAATTTTATCCTAAAACTTACGAATGAGAGCGAATTAGCAGAAAAAGAATACAAACTGCGAGAGCAAACCTTAAGAGAACAGTATGAGACTCAGTTAAGGTTCAAAGATGAAGAAATTGAACGCTACAAAGATTTCAAAGCAAAGTTATCTACAAAGATGGTCGGTGAAAGTTTGGAAAAACACTGTGAAACAGAGTTTAATAAACTTCGTGCTACTGGATTTCAGGGGTCTTACTTTGAGAAAGATAATGACTCTAGAAGCGGAAGTAAAGGTGATTATATCTTTAGGGATTATGACGAGAATAGCGGTGAATTCATTTCAATAATGTTTGATATGAAAAACGAAGCTGATGCCACTACTACGAAGAAAAAGAATGAAGATTTCTTGAAAGAACTTGATAAGGACCGTAGGGAAAAAGGTTGTGAATACGCAATTTTAGTTTCTATGTTGGAAACTGAAAGTGCATTATATAATTCAGGAATTGTAGATATGTCACACAAGTATCCAAAGATGTATGTAATTCGTCCGCAGTTTTTCATTCCTATTATTACAATGTTGCGGAATGCTGCGTTGAATAGCTTAGAGTACAGACGGGAACTTGCCTTAATTAAGTCCCAGAATATAGATGTATCTAATTTTGAGGCTGCAATGAATGATTTTAAGGATAAGTTTTCTAAGAACTATGAACTCGCAAGTCGTAAGTTCAAAACAGCTATTGACGAAATTGATAAAACTATTGACCATTTGCAAAAGACAAAAGAAGCCTTGTTGTCTTCTGAGAATAACTTGCGATTGGCTAATAATAAGGCCGAAGATTTAACTATAAAGAGGTTAACGAAGAATAACCCAACAATGGCCGCAAAGTTTGGGCTTGCGTAGATATTCTTGTAATGTTTGGAATTGTTAGCGGTAATATTTGTTGTCACGGACTTTTCCTTACTCTACTGAATAATGCTGAAAACTAATATATTTTATGATTACAGAACAAAGACGGTCATTATTGACCGTCTTTGTCTCTAAATATCTTGAATAACTTCGTTCTATACGAGTATCCTTCCGTTACTATCTTCTTTTTGGCAAGCTGCAATAATCCCTTCAACTACACCTATAAACCAAGGTATCCCGGTCCAAAAGAATAATAAATATAAAACTCCTTGACCAGG
Organism: uncultured Candidatus Melainabacteria bacterium; assembly: GCA_934717895.1. Taxonomy (GTDB): domain Bacteria; phylum Cyanobacteriota; class Vampirovibrionia; order Gastranaerophilales; family Gastranaerophilaceae; genus Stercorousia. The sequence continues at coordinate 6,622 of CAKUZO010000047.1, forward strand.
TTTGCCTGCATAAAATTTATGAATCCCACAATTACCAAGAAGAATTGCGAGTATAACATATGGAACTTTCTTGACTGCCTGTTTAGAACCAATATCGTAGCAGGCACCTTCGATAGGGGCTCCAATATTATTGCTTCCTTGGTTTTGGGTAAGGTTAATATTTATACCACCACTTTTAATCATTTCTGCCATATCTGATTTTTCTTCTTTGGAAGTTTCGACTTTAATACAAACAGTTTTGGTATCTGAAGTAAATAAACTTACTTCATCCCCAACATTAGGGTTAAAATTACAATCATTAATTCTAACTTCTGTTAATGAACCGTCATCATTACCTACGGTAACAATGTCATCTTCAATTTTTAAAATTTTTGCCACGACATCCATCCTTTCCTTCCTTAATGGATACTTTTCTACCTCGTTAGTATAGTATCACAAAAACACAAAACTTGTCTATATAAGCAATATTTTTTAATAAAAATATTGTCTAAATATTGGTGTTAATAGGGTTTGCTTTTACGGAAAATATGTAAAAAGAGGTTGTCATGAGTGCAGAAAAAGAATTAGGAAAGAAAATAAAAGAACTAAGAAAGCAAATGGGGTATACCCAGGAACGCCTTGCGGAACTTGTTGAAATTGATGCAAAAAATTTATCTAAAATTGAGAATGGGGCCCATTCACCAAGTTTCAAAACCCTAAAGAAGTTATCTAAAGTTCTTTACGTTAATTTAAGTGATGTTGATAATATTCATCAAGCGGAACCTCTTTCAAAGCATTTATACTATCAGAAGTCTCTAAAAATCTTAAATAGTGCCAATTCCCCTAAAGAGTTGCAAGATTACTATAAAATATTGAAGGTAGCACATGGGCTGATTAACAACAAATAATCAGATTTTATGAACAATTATTAAGACTTACTCCTTTTCACCTCAATATATTATTTCTCTTGAGTTTCAGTTACCCTTGACATGAAAAAAGCAAATGGTATAATTGATGCACTGTGCCTTTTAGACGCAATCAAAAGAAGGAGAGAGACTTTTATATAATATGAACCTTTTAGCTACCATTACAAAAAACTTCAAAAGTATCCGAGAAATGCAAAAGACCCTTAAGGATAATAAGGGTTGCATTAAGTTCTTGGAAGCGTTGATATGGGATGGAGTTCCAGTAAGTCCTTTCGATAAGACTTCAAAAGTATACAAATGTAAAAATGGTCGCTATAGATGTAAGAACTCTAAGAAATATTTTACAGTAACTACTGGTACAATATTTGAAGGTACTAAAATAGAATTAATTGACTGGTTCACTGTAATATATCATCTGAATGCTCAAAAAAGTGGAGTTTCATCAACTACAGTTGCAAGAATACTAGGGATTACTCAAAAAACAGCGTGGTATATGCTTCAAAAAATTAGAAGTGCTATGCAGTTTGAAAATGAGGGTAAATTAAGTGGTACCGTTGAAGTAGATGAATACTATGCAGGTGGTTCTTTGAAAAATATGCATTATGGTAAGAAGTTAGAAGTAAGGGCAAGAGGAACTTACCAAAATAAAATTCCTGTACAAGGTTTTGTAGAACGTGGGGGAAATGCTATTATTAAAATTATTTCCAATACGGAAATGGCTACTCTCTGTGCAGGGGTATTAAGATATGTCGGGAGGAATTCTACATTATACTCAGATGAAAATCAAAGTTACAACAATATAGATATCTTTTATAACCACCGTTATGTAACCCATAGTAAAGGGAAATATGTTGTAGAGGACGAAATTCATACAAACTCAATTGAAAGTGTATGGGCGGTTTTTGACCGTACTTTAAAGATACATATTAAGGTTTCTAAAAAACATATACAAAATTATGCACATGAAGCAACTTTTAGGTATAATACAAGAAAGATGATGTGCGGAGATGCTACAATTTGGCTCCTGCAAAATATTGAATCTACAAGAATCACCTGGAAGGACATTCGAGATGGAAAATATCGACAATTTGATAGAAATCAAAAGAGGGCTGCATAGAGTATGCAATGATTCCTTGATGGAAAAAATTGCTGAATTAGATTATTGTGAGAAGTTTTTTAGGGATATATTTGGTTTGTATAGATTAGAATACAATACAGAGATGCTAGAGCAGAAAAGAAGTTTTATTGGTTTAGCAGCTAAGTATTTTATTCTTTTGAGATTACCAAGAAGTGTTATTAACCATGGGTCAACCAAATTTAGCATCAGAAACTCTCGTATTGATAGTCATCTTAAAGCTGTGATTGAAAAATTTTACGAAGTTTATAACTCTTGCAAGCATGAAGATTTTATTGAAAAATACGTTGAAGCTTTTGGGATAGTAGATAGAAATTTAGAAGTCCTATTAGAAAGTGAGAGTAAAGTGAATCTAGATGATTCTCTATCAAATTTTGCCAAAGCAGTAAAAAAAGTCTACAAGTTTAAAGAGGATAAGAAGTAGTTTTTACAAAAGTTAATGGTTTGTGTAAAATTGTATATAAGTCCCAGTTACAAACTCATATAATAGTCTTTTAGTAACTTGCAATCGTCTTCAATATTAGGGCTTTCGCACACGAGGGCACCTTTTACGCCAAACTTTTTCATTGCTTTTATTAAATCTTTATAGTTCATATCAGAATTTTCAAGATTAAGGTGTTGTTTTTCACCTTTTGAGGTGTATTCAATTCCGGCAAGGTGTCCATGGAAGTTTTCCAGAGCATATTGACCTATTTCTGTTCCGATTTTTTCAAGAATTTTTGAAAATTCGTCGTAAGTATTATATTCACCTACACTTCTGGCATGCAGGTGGGAAAAATCAACGCAAGGTAAAACTTGTTCAAAATCTTTTGAAAGTTTTATGATTTCGTCCAAATCACCCCACTGTGTTGCTTTCCCTGTTGTTTCCGGTCTAATCCAAACGTCGATATTTTCATTTTCTAATACGTCCAAAATTCGTCTTGTTTGCGTTTTTACTTGATTGTAGACAGTTTCTTTGTCTTTGCCCATATAAAAAGCTGCATGATATGTGATGCTGAATGCCCCTGCTTGTTTAGCAACATAGGCTGTGTCAATAATTCGTTGTAAACTGGCATCAATTTTTTCTTCTTCTTGAGAATTCAGGTTGATGTAAAATGGTCCGTGAGCAGTAATAACGAAGTCTTTTGACATTTCTTTTACAAAATCTCGGTTGGAATCACTCATTCTAACACCATGAACAAATTCAAGTTCCATTCCGTCCAAATTCATTTCTTTTAAGACTTCAAAAGCCTTTGGATATGAAGCTTTTCCGGTTCTTAACGGCATGCCGGCTGTTATAAAATTCAATTTATCAAAGTTAGATAATTTTTGCACAATATACTCCTATTCCTGTCATTAAAAGACAAACTAAAACGCTCAACATCGCGTAAGCTACCGCGTTAATAAATTGTTGGTGTGAAATCATTTCGAAAAGTTCAAGTGAAAATGTGCTGAATGTTGTCAAACCACCACAAAATCCGACGGTTAATGCAAGTTTTAGGGCTGGTGTTAAATCTGTTTTTTCCATAAATAAAATGTATAGAAATCCGATTATAAAACTTCCGATTGCGTTTACTAAAAAAGTTGCAAAAGGAAGATTGGTTTCAAAAAGTTTTACCATGTTTAAACTGATTAAAAATCTTGATACAGCTCCAATTCCACCGCCTAAAAATATTGCAAAAAGATTAAGCATGAATTTTTAAAATCCCTTCCAAAATCTCACAAGCGTCCGAAACGTATTTTGAACAACGTTCTTTTTTAGCCATTCCTTCTAATCCGCCCGATAGAATTTTGCAACATGTAACTTTGTTACGAGCTTTAAATTCTTCAACAATTTTGGCTGCATTTTGACGGGCTAAAAGTTCGTTTCCTTGTGCGTTTTCTCGTCCGAAATGATAGCCGTTAATTAATTGAGATGCTGCAACAGTTCCGCAAAGACAGCCTGAGGACATTCCGCCTGAAAAAGCTGTTGCAATCGGCAATAACTCCATAGGGCACAAACCTGCTTCTGATGCAGCTTTAATAATGCTTTCAGAACAAGAAAAACCATTTTTAAAATATTCTACCGCTTTCTCTTTCATATTTTCCATAATACATATCTCCTTTATGAAAATTATATCACGAAAATTTATTTGTTCTCGGCAGAAAGATTTAAAAAGTGTTCAAAAACCCTTTCATTGTACCTGCTGTCAACGGAACTGAACGGTAAAACAACTCCGCCAAAGTTTTTTTCGACATTTTTAATCACGTTAAGCGTTTTGTTTTTTGGCACGTAATCCATTTTGGTAATAATAGTAAAAATTGGCAAGTTGTAAGCTTCAATCCACTCACGCATTTGGAAGTCGTTTTTTTGAATATCATGCCTGCCATCAACAAGTTGAACGAGTGAACAAATTTGTTCTCGTTTAAGCAAATATTCTTCTAAGTAGCGTTGCCACTTGTTTTGAGCTTCTTTTGAAACTTTTGCATAGCCATACCCCGGCAAATCTGCAATCATAAACTTGTCAGAAAATTGGAAAAAGTTGATTAATCTTGTTTTCCCTGGGGTGTTAGAAGTTTTTGCAAGTTTTCTATGGTTTGCAAGTCCGTTTATGAATGAGGATTTCCCAACATTCGAACGCCCTAAAAGCGGAAATTCCGGCAATGTGTAATCAGGACATTGGGATAATTTTTCCGCACTTATTAAAAATTTTGCTTGCATATATTTAGTAGCCATAATTGTAGTTTACCATAAATATTTAAGTTTTTTAATGATAAAAATTCGTGATTTGTTAGAATTTTTTTAACTTCGCATATGCAGCGTCCATTGCCTTCACGCCTTGTTTTCCAAAATCTATTGTGTACATCATGCTGTCACCGATTTGAGTTACATCTTGGATATGTCCGATGCCAAGCTTATCGTGGAAAACTCTTTCTCCAACATTAAACACGTATTCAATTGGAGTTGTTGCCTCCATTCGACGTTGGCGTTCAGCTTCTTCTGCCTGTTGTATACGTTCTTTTTGCTTTTTCTCTTCAAGCATACGCTTAATTGCGTTGTCTTTGAAAAACTCTTTAACTTTCTCATCATCACGCTGTTTGTTTGCCTGAGATTTTACCAAAATCGTGCGAGATGGCGTTCTGTGAGGTTGTTGAGAGTATGCGGAATTTTGTCTTTGTCTATCACTTTGAGATTTGCCTGTTGCAAGTCCTCTTGTCGGGGCAACAAAGCCTTTTCCAAAGCCTGATGACGGTTTTATATAGCCAAAACTATCTGATTGAGCAGATGAATATGAATAATTTGATTTGCCTGTTCTTGCTTTGGAAACTGCATTTTGGAATGTCGAAGTTCCGCTTGTAGAGCCTTCAAAACCAATTTTGTTCAACAGTTGCGGTGGAATTTCATCAATAAATCTTGATGGATTATAATACTTGTATTCGCCCCACATTTGACGACGTTTTGCAGATGTCAGGTAAAGTTTTTCTTCTGCACGAGTAACCCCAACGTACATCAAGCGACGTTCTTCTTCCATTTCTGACGGGATATTGAAGGTTCTTTGATGTGGAAATACGCCTTCATCACAACCGGCAAGGAACACAATCGGAAATTCCAAACCTTTTGCAGAGTGTAAAGTCATCAAAGTTACGTTGTTTGAAATATCTTCCATTCCGTCCAAATCTGATACAAGTGCAACTTGTTGCAAAAACTCACCCAAAGCATTGTCGCTTTCTTCCGGAACAAATTCTCCCGCAACATTTACTAATTCCTGCAAGTTTTCGATATCAGCTTCACTTTCAGGTGTGTTTTGCGATTGTAATTCTGCCAAATACCCTGTTTTTTCGATGACAAGAGTTACGAAATCTTGCAAAGAATAAGAGTCTTTCGCATTTACAAACTTCAAAATCAACTCTGAAAAATCTTTCAATTTTGAACGAGTTCTTGGCGGAATTTCATCAGCTTCTTCAATTCGCTGGCATGCTGCAAAAAGGCTTATGTCTTCTTTATCAGCGAATTCTGCCAAATTCTTAACCGTCGTATCACCTATTGCACGCTTTGGAACGTTTACAATCCTTCTGAAACTTTGCGAATCATCAGTGTTGTAGATTAATTTCAAATAAGCAATAATGTCTTTTACTTCTTTTCGGTCGTAGAATTTTAGCCCGCCGTAAATTTTATACGGAATTCCGGCACCCATACAAGCTTCTTCTAATGCACGAGATTGCGAATTGGTACGGTAAAGAATTGCATAGCGGTTGTAATCTCCGCCTGAATCTTGCTTAATTCTGCTTGCGATAAAGTTTGCCTCGTCAGCTTCATCTTGTGCCTCAAAATAGTCAATCAGCTCGCCGTCACCTTTTTGAGAATAAAGAACTTTATCAACACGCTCTGTATTATTTTCAATGATTGCGTTTGCGACGTTCAAGATGTTTGCAGTTGAACGGTAATTTTGTTCAAGTTTGATTAATTTTGTTTTTTTGAAATCTTTTTGGAAGTTTAAAATAATTGTGTAATCAGCACCACGCCAACTATAAATTGACTGATCGACATCACCTACAACGCAAAGTGAGCGTTCATCAGGGATTTCAGGTTCAAGGTTTGTATAAAGCATATTGATAAGCTTGTATTGCGCCATGTTGGTATCCTGAAACTCGTCGACCAAAATATGTTGAAATCTGTCATAGTATTGTTGACGAACTTCTTTGCACTGTTCGAGAAGTTTTACGGTCAACATCAACATGTCGTCAAAATCTATTGCATTATTGTTATTTAGCGAATTTTCGTATTCTTCGTAAATTTGAGCAATTTTTTGCGACTTGAAATCTCTTGCAAAGGTAGCAAATGTATACGCGTCTTGCATCTTGTTTTTAGCGTTAGAAATAACTGTTTTCACAAGTTTTGGTGCATAAACTTTGTCATCAAGATTAAGTTTTTTAATAGCCTGTTTAATTACGGCGTTGGAATCTGTTTCGTCATAAATCGAAAAGTTTTTATCAAGTTTTTTGCCTGATTGAAAGCTGTAATTTTCAATGTTTTCTCTCAAAATTCTTCCGCAAATGCCGTGGAATGTGCCTACCCACATATATTTTACGACATTTTCGCCCAAGATGTTTCCCAGACGTTCTTTCATCTCTTTTGCGGCTTTGTTGGTAAATGTTACGGCTAAAATGTTTCGAGGTTTAACTCCATTTTGTATAAGGTAAGCAATTCTTGAAGTTAACAATTTAGTTTTTCCGCTACCTGCACCGGCAAGGACAAGTAAAGGCCCTCGAACGGTTTCTACTGCTTCTCTTTGTTCTTTGTTAAGATTATCTAATATATTTCCCATATCCCTATTCCCAAAATCAAATTTTTGTGATATAATCAGCATAAACTAAAAATGTATAGATTGCAATCAGAAA
>CAKUZO010000048.1 GCA_934717895.1 uncultured Candidatus Melainabacteria bacterium
CAATTAGTGTAGTTGAGCAGTTAGGAAGCTGTGCTACGCACGTAGTCCACTGCGACAAGTATCGTCGAGTCGCTTTTACTTTGGCAGAGGTTTTAATCACCCTCGGTATTATCGGGATTGTTGCGGCAATGACTTTGCCGACACTAATTCAACAACATCAGAAACAGGTTTATGTAAATGGTTTAAAAAAGGCAATAAGCGTTTCTCAAAATATGCTTAAACAAATGCAAGCAGATGAAGAAGCTAGTGATATTGGCTCTACGACATTATTTACAGATGGGATTTGTGGTATAAAGGTTGATACGGATTGCAACTGTGCTTATTGGACAGAAGCAAACTTGAATGGTTGCGAGGACGCTTATGGAAATCCTTCGGTTTTTGAGCGAATAGTACCTAAATATTTGAAGGTTGTAAAACAATGCAAGGGAGAAGGTTGCATTGAGAATGGAATTAAATATAAATCATCTTACTTAACTTGTCAAAATAATAAGTGCAAGTTAACTGTTAATAATTATGCTGATGTTATTGCTTATTATGATTCTGCTCGAAAAAAAAATATAACTGGTTTTTATACGAGTGATGGAATGATATATTATCTAGAAGCTCGTCCATCTTGGTCAGAATATGGTCAAACAAAGGGGCTTAGGGTTACTGTGGATATAAATGGGGCAAAAGGTCCGAATACTGAAGATATTGACTTGTTTAGTTTTGTAATAAAACCAGATGGGCATCTAGATGTTTCCGAATATGCGGGTGTAGTTTCAGGAGTTGAGCATTTAATGTCTAACGGTTGGAAGATGGATTATTAAAAAAGACTTTTGAATTTGTGTGATGGCGGGATATGTATTCCGCCATTATTTATTTTGTGGGCTTGTAGGGGATTGGAAGATTGTTTATAATATAAATTGTTCATAAAAACTGTGGCTGCCAACTTTTAAGATGTGTATTAATTTGATTTTTTATTATAATGAGTTTATGAAAAATCTTCTAATAATCTTTTCTATATTTTTAGCAACAATTTTACCAGTAAGTGCGGAACAGGTTCTGCCAGATGCAATTGTCAAAAATACAATTACGATTTCTGCTCCCAAAACAGGAGAATTAGGAAAAAATTATTATTTCTGTAAAAATGGAAATAAGTGCTCGACTGAACAAGTTGTTAGAGGATATTATAATAATAACGATTACAATGTAATGCGTGCTGAATATTCGTTTTGGAAAGGAATGTTTGTTCTTACATTTTTAGATGAATTGTATCCACAAACTTTGCAATCTGATAACGATTTGCTTGATATGGAATTAAAAAATGTAGAAACAGAAATTTTGTACAAAAAACTAAAACAAATTCAAAAAACAGATTTACGACAATTTATAAATAAACAAATTGCAAAACATGAACAAGGTTCTTACATTCGCTGGCTAGATGAATGGGAAATCGAGGGCTATAAAAACCCGACAGAGTATTTTAAATCTCCGCTTGTTCAAGAATTTTTAAGCACAATTGATAACAAAATATTTTGTAAAATAATTGAAAATATGTTTGAAAATTATGATAATAACCCTGTGGGAACTCCTGATTATATTGTTTGGAACAGTAAAAAAATGATTTTTGTTGAAGTAAAACGAAAATCTGAAAAACTTAGTTCGGAACAAATCAAATGGGGAGAATTTTTAGTAAAAAATCAAATTTTGTACAAAGTTGTAAGAGTTTATGGCAACAATTAATTTTTCTTTGTTGCATCAATAAATGCAGCTCCGACAACACACAACTTAGTTTAAAATAAAAGTCCGCTAATCAAACAGACTATCGGACTTTTAATACGGAGTAATAGGGATTTGAACCCTAGATGCAGATTGCTCCACATAACACCTTAGCAGGGTGCCGCCTTCAGCCACTCGGCCATTACTCCATCTCTATTTTGTTTTCACAATTCAATACAAATTGCGACATGTGCATATTTCAATCATATCATAAATATTTTTTTTGGCAAACTTCTTTGTATAAATTTTTTCGATATTTACAAGTTACAAAAAATATGATAAAATCAATTGGTTTTATAAATAGGTTAAAGGAGTGTTATGAATGGCAAATTTACTCAAATGTTTAATTCTTTTGATTGTTATTATTGTTTCAGTTTTAAATATTAACTCAAAAAACGACAGGCTCCTATCTTCTCCTAAAAGCTTTGTATCAATCAGTTTAAGCGATATAAATCATTCTATTAAACCATTGCCCAACGAAGTAATTGATTTTTTAAAGACATCATCGGATTACAAAGACATATATAAAGATAAAAAAGTGGTAATTTATTTTACCGGAGCAGATTGCCCTTATGGAAAAGTTTTTGAAAAATCAATAAACGAATTTAGAAAGAACTCGGCCTCAAACGTCTATTTCAATTTTCATACAGAATCTGCTTCCGGAATTCGTTGGTACAAATCAAATCAAGAAGCAAAAGCTGCTTTGCAATTTTCGAACTTATGTCACGAATTTTGTGTGGTAAATCCTGTTAAAAATGAAATATTTTCAATTGAAGGTGTTGGAACAGAAGAAGCTCAGAAGATTGGGGCTATTTTAGAGCAACTAAAAGATTGGTAATTATGAAAAACATTCTTGACCAGTACACTTCATTAAGGTACAATACATAGTACTGAGAGGATTAAATTATGATTGAAATGAAAGTTATGGGTATTGCCCTTGATACAAGAACAGGTTCTCCTATCGTGGTTCTTCACGACAAAGAAAATAGAAAAGCGCTTCCTATATGGATTGGTTCGGCAGAAGCAAGTGCAATCATTAGAAAAATAGAAAATCTTACTGTTGCGCGTCCGATGACGCACGATTTGATTATTAATATTATCGAAAAAACAGGCTACACGCTTGATAAAGTAGAAATTAATGATGTTGAAAAAGATACATATTACGCAACTTTATTTTTGGTAAACGATGAAGGGCAAACTCTTGAAATTGATTCCCGTCCATCAGATGCAATTGCTGTTGCAATAAGGGTTGACGCTCCAATTTTTGTTACCGCAAACGTTATTTCAAACGGTTCTGTTTCAACTGATTCTGCAAAAGATGAAGAAGAAGCACAAGAATTCAAGAAATTCGTCCAAAGTATCAAACCTTCTGATTTCGCAAAAATGATGAAAAACAATGATCATCACGAAAGCGATCAATAGGTTTTGTTAAAATTGTAAATATTTTGTAAAAACTTGAAATTCGGCTGATTTTCAAGTTTTTATATATACAAGGACAAATATTATGATTAAAGGTATAGACGCAATACAATCAAATAATATCTACAAGGTCAACCCTGTTCAGCTATTTGGGAATAACCGACAAGCACCGACCGAAAATAATCCGTTTAGTGCAGGTCTTTTTAGTGGGCAATTCAACGGGAATTACAACCTTAATCACCCAAGAGTTGCGGGTGAGAGCAGCTTTCAGGCCAATAATTTAGATTTACTTGCGTAATTTCGCAATATTTCTTAATAATTGATAAAAATTTGGCAATTTTACTTCAATAATTTCCTTTATATAAATACAGGGAAAATTATGGGGTAATATGTTATGTCTATTCAAAAATTATTAGGAATAGGTTTTGCGCCGGCGACGAAGGGTGTTACACCACCTCAACCTTCCAGAGTTGGTGGAGATTTTGTGAAAAATACTTTCAACTTTGGTACAGCAAATCCAAATCAACCAAACCAGATTGTTGCAGAAAACAATCCGTTGGGGCTTCCGTCAAAAGGAACTAAGCTCTATTGTTTAGGATAACAAAAAATTATTTTTAGTATTCGTGCTATAAACGAGTTTTGTAGCGCTAAATGTTGGCATGTAAGAATAAGGCTTGCATGCTTTCTTTTTGAAATCGCAAAGACCAATAATCTTTTCGTCATCATTAAAAAGTTTTTTAATAAATTCCATATACCAATCCTTCTATTTTTATTGTACAATATTTTTAATGACAAGTAAAGTAAAGTCAATAAAAGGAGAAAGATTATGGCACAAAAAATTTCAAAAGATATGAATATTATGGAAATCGTACAACTTTGCCCTGAAAGTGTTGCAGTGTTCCAAAAATACGGTTTGGGCTGTATTGGTTGTGCAGCAGCACACTTCGAAAATTTGGAAGCCGGTGCAAAAGTTCATGGTTTTAATCCGGACGATATGGTTGATGATATTAATGCTATTATCGAAGCTAATTCATAATTCAGATAAGGAAGAACTTACAAAAAAGGCAGAAATTCGTTTCTGTCTTTTTTAATGCGAATTTAATTCAAAACCTCAAACGCTGTATTTACAACGGTTTCAATATTAAACTCAATTTCTTCACCCTGCTGAGTTGAAATCCAGATTAAATATTCTATATTGCCGGAAGGCCCTTTTATTGCCGAATAAGTCAGGGCGTTAACCTTGTAGCCTAAATCTTTGGCACAATTAATAACATTTTGAATAACTTCCTGATGAACCTTTTTATCTCGAACAACGCCACCTTTTTCGACTTTTTCTTTGCCAGCCTCAAATTGCGGCTTGATAAGTAAAATCATTTCATGGAAATTTGGATTTAAAAGAGTTTTCAAATTCGGCAAAACCTTTGTTAACGAAATGAAAGACATATCACTCACCAACAAATCCGCAATTGGCTCGTTTTCAGCATAAATATCAGTAAAGGCACAGTTTTTAAGATTTGTTCGTTCAATCGGTTTAACACGAGCGTCAGAGCGGATTTTCCAATCCAATTGCCCATAACCGACATCTGCTGCATAGACAAATTTCGCTCCATTTTGCAGCAAACAGTCCGTAAAACCACCGGTTGAAGCTCCGGCATCAAGACAAATCCTGCCCTCAATTTGCACAGGAAAAGTGTCAAGAGCTTTTTTAAGCTTAAAACCGCCACGAGAAACGTAAGGCATAGATTTCACGACGATTTCATATTCTTTTGCCGGATTAATTTGAAAACCGGCTTTTGTAATATATTCGTCATTGATTTTTACGTGTCCTGCTAAAATTGCAGCTGCCGCCTTGCTTTTTGTTTCAAAATAGCCTAAATCCGTGAGATATTTGTCCAGTCTTTCTTTCATAATTCTAAATTATCATAAATAAAATTTAGTTTGTAGTAAAATTAAACTATGATTAAGTCAGGTATTATAAAAATAAAAAAAATCGAGGATTTTGATAATATTTATATTGAACAAGAATTGTCGAGTATGTTCAATTCTGTTATCCGTTGGGCGATTGTTGCAATTCAGGAAAATAACTTAATAATAAGTGTTTCTTACGAAATGTAACAAATTTTGCTTTTGTTGTAAAGAAATTTTTGTTGTATGCCGATGTATGTAGTGTAGGAGAAAAATTATGCCTAATTTAAGTGTACAACAGCAACAACAACTAAGCATATACTTGAAGAAAAACCCAAAAGTATCTCGTGAAAAAGCAATAAAATTGCTGTTCGGGGGGGGGGCAAAAGCTTCTTCTGATAAAGGTTTAGCAGTTGAGCATAAGAAAAATTCTGCTCAAGCTGAAACTATTTACTTGCAATCTGGCAGAAAGGTCGTTTATACCAGACTAAAAAACGGTGGACTTGCTTGCAAGTATTATGGTGCAGATGGCACCCAACTTAAACCAGAATATTTTAAAAAAGTAGAAGGCAATATTTCAATTTCAGCAGATGGAACAAGCTACACAATCACAAAAAACGGTAAAAAAAGTAAGCGAATAAAAGCAAAAGATGCCAGGCTCGGGGCAATTGACCAAAACATTGTAAAATTAAACAATCAGGAAAAAAGGTTAAAAAAGACCCAAAAAGAGCAAGGTTTTATTGGTAAAGGCTGGGATTGGTTTAAAAATAAAACCGGAATAGGCGATAGTTCAGATAAAGCTCAAACACAAATAGATGCGGAACGTAAATTGCTTATGCAAATGCGAAAATCTGGCGCCAAAATCAGTAAATCAGAATTTGAAAAAATTACCGGCCAAAAATGTACTCCTGCTAATATGAAGAAATTTCAACAAGGCGACTTTTCACAGGCGGCTAAAAAAGTTTCAGGATACCAAGAGGGGCAAGAAATGGCTGTTGATGTAGTGGCAGACGTAGCTTCTGGAGTTGTAGCTTTTGGAATATATACAGTTGCAGTCGCGTCATCTCCATTCACAGGAGGTACAAGTATTGCACTTGGGGTTTTTGCAGCAGCCGGAACTGGAGCTTTAATAAAAAGCGGAATAAAGGCTGCAGATGCTTTTTCGGGTGGACGAAAATATACATTTGACAATTTTAAAAAAGATGCCGGAACAGGTGCAGTATCTGGTATGTTAGCGCCAGTGACAAGTGGTTTTGGCGGAGCTGTCGGAAAAGTAGTTGCAACGAAATTAGGCTTGCAGACTGTAAAAACAGTAGGTAAAGAAATTGCAGAAGAAGTTGTTGAAAATAGCTTCAAACAAACATTAAAAACATCTTTGCAAAATCCGGGGGCGTTTAAATTTGTTGGTGAAGGAAGCGGCAAGAAAATTCTTGCTTACGGTTCAGAAGTTCTAGCAGATGGTGTTATTAACGGTGGTATTGATAACGGATTTAGAACAGCCGTAAATGGCGGTAGTTTGTCAGATATCGCAAAAGCCTCAGGTGAAGGTGCATTGTTCGCCCCATTAGTTGGCTTAGGAATGAAAGGTACAGGTTTTACACTTGGTAAAGCAACTTCATTAGTAAACAAAACAGTAAAAGAAAATGGGTTTCATTATATTAAAACTCCTTTTGGTAATAAAGATTTTAAATTAACACAAGGGCAATATACTCGTTTGAAATTAGAGGATAATAGTACAATGGTTTTGCGTTCTAAAACTCAAAATCCTACAAATTTAACAAATGAATTAAAAAAAGGAATTTACCAACTTTCTGACGTTCATGCTTTGTTACGGAATAATCCTAATTTAGGGCGAACAGTTGGGAAACTTCCTTCAAAATGGGGAAAAGCAGTTAAATCTTCTGAGGCTTTTAAAAAGATAGATGATGCTTTTTCTAGTTATGCAAAAGATTTTCACGAAGGAAAAGCTTCAAAGGAAGGGTTGAAAAATTTAGAAACTAAATTGGCTACGATATTAAATACAGATGTCAAAGTTGCATATTTGGGTTCTGGTTCAATCGGCTCAACTTACAAAATATCTGCACTGGGACAAGATTATGTTTATAAAGTTTTTTACAAAGAAGGAATGTTTTCGTCAAATCAAGGACATGGTAATAGTGCAGAATTATTGTCAGCTGTTCGGGCTTCCAGATTATCTCCAAAAAACTTCGCCAAATTCTATATGGGAAAATTTGGCGAAAAGGAAGATGGATATATTTTAACAAAATTTATTCCGGAAACAACAAAAACAACAAATGATAAAGGATTTTTCTCTAACTTTTTGAAAGGAATGAATTCATTAGATAATCATAGTGATAATGTAAGAAATGGTGTTATTTTAGATTATGGAGCTGCAAGAGTTTGTAGTTATTCCGCATTAAGCCCAAAAGGTCGAAAAATAGCAAGAGAAGTTTTTAGTGCTATTGATGCCAATTCTACTGAAAATATCGGTAAAATTATTAAAAAATATGCTTCAAATAAGGAATTTGATGAGGTTAAAAATTTGCTATTACAAATAAGAGATGATAATTTTTTAGTCAATTCAGAAGTTTTTGCAAAACGTAGCAAAGTTTTTTCAATGCTTGGAATTGATTATAAGGTTGATATAAGAAAAATGGCAGGCGTCACTCCTGAACCTTATGCTAAATACTACGGATTATCTGAAAAAGAAATGTGGCATTTGGGAAATTTAGCTAATGCCAGACGAAATGAAAAATATAAGGTGAATAATGGTAAAAAATCCGTAACACAAGGGAAAGATGCTATTGAAAACAAGCGAGTTCAGTTAAAACAAGAAATAGCACGAGGGAATAAAATTTCTTTAGGCGGTGATGGTATATCTATTCCAAAAGGAAAGTTAAAAGCACCGTCATCAAAGTTTGCAGAAACAGATGATGCATTTGCTGCAATGATTAATAAAAATAAGTACAAAATATTGCAAATGCAAGCAGAATATCGCGTGACAGGTAATAAAAAGGGGTATTTGAGCAACTTATATAAATTTATATGTAAAGAAATGGACATTGAAAACGTCTCTTTAAAATTGGTAAATAATGAGGACATTAGATACGGAGGAGCTTTTATTCCTGCGAGTAAAACTGTTGAATTGAATATGAATTATAATGGAGACTCTGTAGAGGTAATAACCCATGAATTAAATCATTATTTACAATTTAAAGAACAACTAATTACTGGTAATGGAGTTGAGGTTGTTGCAAATAATGACGCAGTTCATTTACTCAAAGAAGCTATACAAACTGGAGAAATAAAAACACAAACAGAAGCTAATCAATTTTATAATAGTTTGTATAAAATTGGGAAAGAGGGTTACTCAAATGATTACTCAGATGTTTTAAATGGAACAAAATATCCTAAAAATACAAATTCGAATGATTATTATTTTAAAAAGGCTAATCAGTACAACCAAGCAGATATTGATTATGTGGATGGTAGTGTAGATTATGAAAGATATGAGAAGAATTTAAAAGAAGTTGAAAGTAAAAGGAGAGGAATACTTAGTGCCAAATTAATAAAAGAATCTCCGGAGAAACAAGTAATTGACTTAATTTTAGAAAATATTCCCAATGCAGATAAGCCAACGAAGCTTGCATTGGTAGATTTGGCTATTGAAGAAATGCAAAAAGATATATATAGTAATTACACAGCTGATCAATTCGTTGTAGAGTTTTTTAGGAAGTATGTATCATTCAACTAATCTATTTAAGTGAATAGTATTTTTTTTTAGATTGGTTGGTTTGTATGTATTAATGTTAATACATATCAGTTAATAATTTGCTTTTAAAAATTGTCTGGTGTACACTCTTTATTAGTACATTGCCGGGTCGGAATTAAAAACCTTACCGGCGGGCTGACAGTGATAGGTTCGCTGAGCCCTAAAAACAAATTAAGGAGAATTTGAAATGGCACCAAAAAACTTTTTATTTACTTCCGAATCAGTTACGGAAGGACACCCCGACAAAGTTTGTGATCAGATTTCTGACGCAATTTTAGACGAGTTTTTGACAAAGTATCCACAATCTCGTGTTGCTGCTGAAACAACAGTTACAACAGGTATGGCACTTGTTTGTGGAGAAATTACATCTGACTGTTACGTTGACATTCCGTCAGTTGTAAGAAACACTATTAAAAATATTGGTTACACTGAAAGCGAAGGCGGCGGCTTTGATTTCAACACTTGCGCAGTTTTGACAAGTATTGATGAACAATCTTGCGACATCGCAGGTGGCGTAAACAAAGCACTAGAATCTCGTTCTGACAACGCAGATACATCTGTTTCTGAAACAGAAGACATCGGCGCAGGCGACCAAGGTATTATGTTTGGTTACGCTTGTAACGAAACTCCGGAACTTATGCCTTTGCCTATCAGCTTGGCTCACAAACTTTCATACAGATTAGCACAAGTTAGAAAACAAGGTATTTTGGCATATCTTAGACCTGATGGGAAATCTCAGGTTACTGTTGAATACGTTGACGGCAAGCCTTCAAGAATTCACACTGTATTGATTTCAACACAGCACGACGATGTAATCGACGGAATTTCTGACAACGCTCAAATTCAAGCTAAAATAAGAGAAGATATCAAAAAATACGTTATCGATTACGTTTTTGAAAACGAAGCAATCAAACTTGATGCTGAAACAAAAATTCTTGTAAACCCATCAGGACGTTTCGTAGTAGGCGGCCCACAAGGTGATGCAGGCTTGACAGGACGTAAAATTATCGTAGATACTTACGGTGGCTACTCTCGTCACGGTGGCGGAGCTTTCTCTGGAAAAGATCCAACAAAAGTTGACAGATCAGCTGCTTACGCATCTCGTTATGTAGCTAAAAACGTTGTAGCTTCTGGTTTAGCAGAAAAATGCGAAATCGAATTGGCTTATGCAATCGGTGTCGCTGAACCTATTTCAATTATGGTTGATACTTTTGGAACAGGTAAAATTTCTGATGATGCAATTTCAGAACTTGTTGCTAAAAACTTTGATCTTAGACCTGCTGCAATTATCAAAAACTTTGATTTAAGAAACTTGCCGGCTAAAAACGGTGGTAAATTCTATCAATTGTTGGCAGCTTACGGTCACATGGGAAGATCTGATATTGATGTTCCTTGGGAACACACAGACAAGGCAGAGGCTTTGAAATCTCAAGCTTGTTCTTGCGGTTGCTGTTCTTGCAAATAAGTTCGATAAAGCAATATTTAAAAACATAAAAAAGAGTAGAAAATTTTTCTACTCTTTTTTTTATATTTTCTGGAACTTGACTAAATATGTATCTAATTATAACTTATTAAGCATACTTAATAAGGTTTTTGAGCTAATTCCTATTATGTTTTCTAAGTCGCCTGTAAAGTTTTTTATGTATCCGGACGGCATCTCTTGAATTCCGTATGATCCGGCTTTGTCAAACGGTTTAAAATTGTCTACATAATACTTTATTTGCTCATTTGTTAATTCTTCAAAAGTTACTTCGCTTGTCGTCGATTTAATTTTACATTCTTTTGTTGCGGAATTTATTACTGCAATTGCTGTTACAACATGGTGAGTTCGTCCTGAAAGCCTTTTGAGCATGTCAAAAGCCCCATTATAACCGTTTGGCTTCCCTAAAATTATTTCGTCTAAAACAACAATAGTATCAGCACCTATTATTAATGAAGGTTCTTTTACTAACGGAACAACGGCTTTTGCCTTGTTATATGCCAAATTTTCTATAAAATCATAAGAAAAATCCGTCCTCGAGTGGTCTTCCACATACGGTGACGGAATGATTTCAAATTCAATATTATGTTTTTTCAGTATATCCGCTCTTCTTGGTGAAGAAGAAGCTAGGATTATTTTTCCCACCATTTTGTACTCGCTTTCTATGTCTGTATTATACCGTAAAAAACGAGCACAGAAAACTTTTTAATATTGGGAAGTTTTATTATAACGAGCGGTTCTTGCGTTGATTGCGTAACAAGCGATATTTAGTCGCTGTTTTAGCCCCATCATGTTTCTGTACATGCTGGCGTAATCATTCATCGCACTCATCATTTTTTGCGGATCAACCATAGATTCCATATTTTCATGGTTATCCACTTTTTCATCAGCATATTTTTTGACCAAAAGTTGGTCGATATAATCCTCAGCACCGATTGCCATAGGTGTCCTCCCTAGATTAAATTGTGTTCCTATTGATTAAGAGTTAAGTGTGTTAAACTATTCCTTAATATTCCTTATGTATATATTAAGTATTTCTTTCCCCAAAAATTGCCTAATTTAATATGTTATGTTAAGAATTGTTTACAATTGAAAGATTAAAATTTTTATTATATTGAAAAACTTGTGAAAATACTATATAATACGCATATGAGAGTAGTAAAGGGCTTAATATTTGCGATAAATAAGATAGACGTGCTGTTCGGGGGGGGGGCAACCTCGGAGATACTGGCTTAGAGGTGAAAACGGCATTTGAAGCAGCTAAGCAGCTAGGAAGCGGTGCAGCTAAGCGTAATTTAGATGCCAAGATGCAAAGAGGCGAGGAGGCGAAGTCTGTATCGAGAATAGTTGCTATCAGTCGTCATTCTGAGGGAAACAGCAATTTTATCCCGAAGAATCTCTTATTAAGTAATCAAGAAATCGATAATAGTCGCAATTCCCGTCATTCTGAGCGACAGCGAAAGAATCCAGCTTATTATTGTAATACAAGTAAATTGAAAGGAATATACATGAAGAACTTTCCTGAAACAGACCATGCATCTATACCTCTTGGCATCTTCGCATCTAAATCAGTTTCGTTGTCGGATTGGCTCCGACCTACATCTAAAAACTTAGCTGCTTGGCTTCCTAGCCGCTTAGCTGCTAAGAAAGTCGCGTTTACTTTGGCTGAGGTTCTCATCACCCTTGGCATAATTGGTGTTGTTGCAGCCTTAACTATTCCAACTATTATCCAGAATTACCAAAAACAAGTCACTGTAACCAAGCTCAAAAAAGCGTATTCTGCTCTCGGACAAATCGCGCAAAAATCACTTGCGGACAACGACGTAGTCAATTTTACTGAAGAAACAGTTGCCACTCAAAAGTCGGTTAAAGAATTTTTTGACACTTACTGGCTACCATATTTTAACGGCGCAAATGTCGACACTTCACCAAGTGGTCCTTGGCAAGGAAGCAATATAGCATACAAATATAAAAACGGAAGAACGTATGACGTAGCAATTTTCACAAACTATTCAGCCGGAAGAATCTTTTTATCAACTCCTGACGGCGTTACTTATTTTATCTTACTCACAAAGTGGGGAGAACACTGGACGCCAATGTTTAAGCCCAAACAAGAAGTTGTAGTTGATATCAATGGTATAAAACCTCCAAATGTTTTTGGAAAAGATCTTTTTAGATTTTGGATTGACTTTAAAGACGGCATTGTAAGAGCCGATTTATACTCAAATACCACAGCAGAAATAAATTCAAATTGTAATTCTTCTGGGACAGCTTGCGCTGCAAAAATAATGCAAGATGGCTGGAAAATTACGTATCCTTGGTAATATCTAAGTCATTCCACTTTTACACATAAAAAAAAGACCTCTTTTTATAGAGGTCTTTTTGTGAGTTAAAACATTTCTATTGAACTGTTTCTTCTGCTGATTCAGCAGGTTGTTCTTTCTTTGCTCGTTTTGATTTCTTATCAAAAGCGATTTTATCATCAACCAACTTGATTACAATTGTGTCGCCGGCTGAGTATTTGCCTGAAAGAATTTCTTCTGCAAGCATATCTTCAATCTTACGTTGTATTAACCTTCTCAAAGGTCTAGCACCATAAGCTTCTGAATAACCGTTTTTCGCCAAATGATCTTTAACCTCATCTGTAACTTCAAGTGACAATTCTCTTTCAGCCAATCGTTTAACCAAATCTTTCAACATCAAGTCAACGATTTGTCTGATTTCTTCTTGTTTCAAATGAGCAAATACGATTGTTTCATCAATACGGTTCAAGAATTCAGGTCTGAATGCTTTTTTCATTTCTTCAGAAACTGTTTCTTTAAGTTTTTCGTACTTGTCTTTTGATTCATCATCACTTGTTGAGAAGCCAAGTTTAGATGTTGTTGTAATCATGCTTGCACCAACGTTTGATGTCATAATGATAATTGTGTTTTTGAAGTTTACGTGACGACCTTTTGCATCTGTCAAACGACCATCGTCCAAAATTTGCAACATGATGTTGAATACATCAGGGTGAGCTTTTTCGATTTCGTCGAATAGAATTACGCTGTAAGGTTTTTTGCG
>CAKUZO010000049.1 GCA_934717895.1 uncultured Candidatus Melainabacteria bacterium
GCCGTAAGAGTTGCAAAACACGCTGTTGAAACAGGTGTGAACGAAAAAATAGCTAAGTTTTATGAGGAATAAAAACAGATGACAGATAAATTAATTCCGTTAAGAATTGCAGGTGTTGGTTATAGCTTGCCTGAAACAGTTATTACAAACGATGATTTGACAAAATTATATGAAACTTCTGACGAGTGGATTTATACTCGTACAGGTATTAAAGAAAGACGTGTTGTTTCTGGCGAACAAAATGCTATCGACTTAGGTTTGGAAGCTGCTCAAAATGCGTTGGCTAAGGCTAAAATGAAGCCGGAAGAAATCGATTTGATTTTGGCAGCATCTTCTGCACCACCTGATTTGTATCCTGCAATCGCTTGTCATATCCAATCAAGATTAGGGATTACAAAACCTATCCCTGCATTTGATATTACTGCGGCATGCTCTGGTTTGATTTACGGTTTGAGCATTGCAAAAGCTTATATTGCATCAGGCATGTACAAAAATATCTTGATTGTTGCAACTGATAACAATTCAAGACTTGTTGACTGGACAGATAGAGGTACTTCAATTTTGTTCGGTGACGGTGCAGGTGCAATGGTTGTTACTCAGGCTGAGGACGGAATTGATGATGTAATTTCAATTGATATTGAAGCAGATGGCAACTATGGAAACTTAATCGAACTTTCATTTGACGGAAAAAATTGCCCGTTGGTTGAACAATATGAAGAAAAACCAAAAGGCATCAGAATGAACGGTCGTGGAGTTTACACATTTGTTGCAAAAATCTTGCCTCATTATGTAGAAAACTTGGTTGAAAAATCAGGCATGAAGGCTGACGATATCGATTATCTAATCCCTCACCAAGCAAATATTAGAATTATTCAAGCTGTACAAGAAAGACTTGGATATCCTGATGAAAAAGTTGTTACAAATATCAAATATTATGGTAACACATCAGCAGCCTCTATTCCGATTGCTTTGGCAGAAAGCGTTGAAAAAGGAAAAGTTAAACTCGGAACTACTGCAATTCTTTGTGGATTTGGTGCCGGTATGACTTGGGGCGGTGCAATCGTTAGACTTCGTGAAGGTATTTGCTAAGGATTTTAAACTTTTTCTCGTCCCCTGTGGGCGGTGAGAGTTTTAGACGAGTAAAGTCAGTGTACTTACTCAACGTGAGCAAATTAAATTAAAGGATAAAATTATGACTAAAAAAATCGCATTCTTATTCCCTGGACAAGGCTCACAAGCAGTTGGCATGGGAAAAGACTTATATGAAAATTTCGAAAGCTCAAAGAACGTTTTTGACACAGCAGATAAAGTTTTAGGTAAAAGTGTTACAACTCTTTGCTTTGAAGGACCGGAAGATTCTTTGAAACAAACGGTAAACACTCAGCCTTGTATCGTAACAATGTCAATTGCGGCGTTGGAAGCTTTGAAATATCAATTGGATATCAAACCTGACTTTGTTGCAGGTCACTCTTTGGGTGAATATTGTGCAATGTACGAAGCCGGTGTTATGTCTATGGAAACTACTTTTAAAGCAATCCAAAAAAGAGCTGACTTGATGAGTGCAAGCGCAACAGGCGGTGCTATGTCTGCAATTTTGAACGCTCCGGAAGGTGCTTTGGAAGAAGCATTGAAAGAGGCATCAAGTGTTGGTTATGTTGATGTTGCAAACTACAATTCACCTGCTCAGGTTGTAATTACAGGTGACAATGATGCAGTTGCAAAAGCCGGCGAAATCTTGTTGGCAAAAGGTGCAAGAAGAGTTGTTCCGCTTCCTGTTTCAGGAGCTTTCCACTCTAAATTTATGGAAAATGCAAGTAAGGAATTTGTAGGGTTTGTTTCTGATTTGGAATTAAATAATGCTGAAATTCCTGTTGTAACAAACGTTGACGCTAAGGCAACTGTCGAAAGTGCAGATTTCAGAGAAAAAATGCCAAAACAAATTTGTTCATCAGTACATTGGACTCAAACAATCCAACAAATGGCAAATGACGGTGTTGAAATTTTTGTAGAAATCGGACCTGGAAAAGTTCTTGCAGGTTTGAACAGAAAAATTGCACCGGAAGCTAAAATGTTCAACGTATTTGATAAAGCATCTTTGGAAAGCACGATTGCTGCATTGAAAGAAGAATTGGCTCTTGTATAATAAATTGCAAAATAATACCGATTTATGCTAATTTTACAATTGCTTATTAAAATGGCTTCAATACAGTTTGGGTTTTCAACAAATTTGAAAAGGTAGGGATAAGAATCTCTACCTTTTTTAGTAAAATTAATAATCTTTCAAATTTTTTAAGGCTTACTTTACGCAAAGTTCACAGCACATTTGACAAGCTCCGAAAACCTTTGCGGCGTGCAGGTTTTTGCGGAAACATCTGTAATGCGGAAGATTAAAAACTTCTTTAATCGACATATCTCGAACATTTCCGATTTTTTGCGAAAGGCATGGATAAACATCGCCCTGTGGGTTAATCATCATATTTGAATACGGGTACATACAAGGTTTGTAAATCTCCGCAACAGGTTTGTCGGCAGGGGTGTTAAAG
Source organism: uncultured Candidatus Melainabacteria bacterium (assembly GCA_934717895.1). GTDB lineage: Bacteria > Cyanobacteriota > Vampirovibrionia > Gastranaerophilales > Gastranaerophilaceae > Stercorousia. Next base: position 2,544 of record CAKUZO010000049.1, read on the forward strand.
AATTCTTCTATCTTTGCAAGCGGATTTTGTGAGTATTCAAATTTTGGTGAAAACCTGATTTTTACCTTAGAATGCTTGCTCAATGAGTCTAATTCTTTGTAAACCTCTTTGAAATGCTCCATATCAAAATATTTTTCTATCGGATAATTTGCGTTGAATTCCGGCACAAAGCTATCAAATAGCACTGAATTTTGTTTCAAATTATTGTTGCGCAAAAACGAAATTGAAAGGAAGTTGAACTTTTTCTCGTCGCACATTTTGTAAAGTTTAACTAAATCATCAAGATTATTTTCTAAAACAATAGTCTTAATATCAATCATAGGGCGCTTTTTGTGAGAATTCATGTTGTCAAAATTATTCATAATTTTGTCCCAAATTCCGTCTTTGCCACGATTAAGGTCGTGATTTTGCCCAAAACCGTCGAGTGACACTGATAAAAGCATCATTTTACTTTTGATGAAAGCGTCAATAATTTCATCGTTTATTAAAATTCCGTTGGAAACAACGTTTAGTTTGCCGTAAGTTTTTTTTGCCGTGCGCATTAAAATATCGACGAAATCCTTTCTTATAAGCGGTTCTCCGCCAACAAGGGTGACAAAGGAATACCAAGGAATTTGATCGATAATCTTAAACCACTCGTCAGTTGTGAGCTCGTCTTTTTTTCTGTCGTCGCCGACATAGCAGTATGGACAATTCAAATTGCAGCGATAAGTCAGTTCAAAAAAGTAGCGCAACGGCATTGGTGCAAGTCCGCTTTTGTCGTTGTATGCAGGCAATGCGTATAAATTTCTGCCTAAGTCAAATAAGTTTGATAAATTCATTTTTCTCACTTTCTTGAATTATTTTATAACTGGAAATCTGGCTTTTTGAACTGCTTCGGAACTTAGCCACCGATAAGGATTAAGCTAACCCAAATTACCAGAATTCCTGATAAAATTCCGACGATAGATTGGTGCCAGTCACCATATTCTTTGGCAAGTGGTAGCAAGGTATCAAATGAGATATAAATCATAATCCCTGCAACGGCAGCCATCAAAGCACCAACCAAAACTTGTGGTAAGAACAAGCCGAAAATAAACATTCCGACAAGCGCTCCGATAGGTTCTGTAATTCCTGAAAGTGCTGCATATAGCATTGCATAGCGCTTTTTACCAGTTACGTGATACATTGGCAAAGCAACAGCGATACCTTCCGGAATATTATGGATTGCAATTGCAAGCCCGACTGACAAGCCCAAAGTGATATTTTGGGTTGTTGTGAAAAATGTTGCCATACCTTCCGGAAAATTGTGGACGCAAATTGCGATTGCGGTAAAAATTCCGGCTCTTTTTATGCGGTAATTTCTGTGTGCAGGGCCGTCAGGGTGCAAGACATCTTCTGTGTCGATGTGATCAGGCAAAAAGCAGTCAATCAGGATTGCAACAATCAAGCCAACTACAAAACCAGCAAGAGTTAGCCACTCGTGAGTTGTCGGGAAGTGTTGAGCCAAAAGCTTTCCGGCTTCCGGCAACATATCCATAAATGATACAAACACCATTACGCCGGCTGAAAATCCGAGTCCGACAGATAGTGCTTTTAGGTTATCTTTTTTTACAATAAATGCAATACCGCCACCGATTGCAGTTGATAGACCGGCAAATAGGGTTATTAGCATTGCTGGGGCAAAATTATTTGGTATAATCATTAATTCTAATTCCTTTCAAAAATTATAATAGCATAAATATTTTCATTCCTATACTATTATTCAATATTTTTGTGCTAAAATTGGTTAAACGAAAAGAGGCGGAATATGAGTAAATTACATATTTATTTGGACAAAGATATTAACAAAAATTTGATTAAATCAAAGAAAATCGCAGTTATCGGGTTTGGCTCACAAGGTTACGGGCAGTCAATGAATTTGAAAGATTCAGGTTGTGACGTTGTTTTGGGTCTTAGACTTGGCGGAAAATCTGACGTTAAGGCTCGTGATTATGGGTTTAAGACGATGTCTATTGAGGACGCTGTTAAAGATGCAGATATTATTCAAATCCTTATTCCTGACGAAATTCAGGCGAAAGTTTATGAGGAACAAATTAAGCCTTATATGAAAAAAGGTCAGTATTTGATGTTTTCTCACGGATTTAATATTCACTACAAAAAAATTGTTGCTCCGGAGGGTGTAAACGTAATTATGGTTGCACCAAAAGGTCCTGGACATACTGTTAGAAGCGAATTTCAAATCGGTCGTGGGGTTCCGTCATTGATTGCGGTTTATCAAGACCCATCAGGGAATTCAAAAGAAGTTGCATTGTCTTATGCATCTGCAATTGGTGCAGGGCGTGCAGGAATTATTGAAACAACTTTCAAGGAAGAAACAGAAACTGATTTGTTTGGTGAACAAGCTGTAATTTGCGGTGGTGTTTCGGCTCTTATAAAAACAGGGTTTGAAGTCCTTGTAGATGCCGGATATTCACCATATATGGCTTATTTTGAGGTTTTGCACGAAATGAAACTTTTGGTTGACTTGATTAACCAAGGCGGTTTGGCTGATATGAGATATTCGATTTCAAATACGGCTGAATATGGCGATATGACTCGTGGCCCAAAAGTTATCGGAGAGCAATCTCGAAAAGCTATGAAAGACTTGTTGAAAGATATTCAAAGTGGTGCTTTTGCCGATGAATTCTTGAACGAGATGGAAACAGGTTGCAAAAAGTTTAACGAATTGAGAAAAGAAAATGCCGATCACTTGATAGAAAAAGTTGGTGCAGAAATCCGCTCTTCATTCGTTTGGGGCAACGATAATAAGATTATCGACAGAAACAGAAACTAAGGCAGCTAAGCAGACAAGATGCAAAGAGGCTAGGAAGCGAAGCAGCTAAGAATAGTAGGTTGGGCTTTCTAGCCCAACATCAAAAGTCTAAACCTTAAAGAGCAAAGAAATGTAAGTCAGGCACTGCCTGACACAAGGAAAACAGTAAAAACAAGGAAACAAACATGTACAGTACAGATGTAGATTACGAAATAGTATTATTTTCAATTGGCGATACAAAAGCCGGTACAAAGATGGGAAAACTTCAACTTAAAAATCTTGAAGATAACACAACTTTGAACTGTATTTTGTGGGAAGAAACCCTGAACCGCTTTGACAGTAAGGTTTTTAGGATTGGAAACATTGTTAGAATTGTTTCAGCAAGCTTTAATGAGCGCTATAACAATTGCCTTGTGTCGGCTCTGTCGGTTGTAAAAGAGGCAAAAACAGGACTTGATGAAGCTGAACGAGAAAAGGTCTATGCTGAACTTGTTGCCTATATCGATTCAATTAAGGACGAAAAATTGAATGCGTTTTTGGCTCAGTATTTTGCGGAACACAAGGACAAAATTAAGGTTTCTCCGGCGGCGAAAATGATGCACCACAACTATATCGGCGGACTTATGGTGCATACGTTAGAATGTTTGAGATATGCAGAAACCAATATTGAACTTTCGGATTACAAATTTAACCGTGACAACATAATGGCAGCTTGTATGTTGCACGATATCGGAAAGATTTTTGAATACACAATTGATGTTGAAAATGGCACAATTGATTATGATGAAAATTTCCGCAAAGAATGGCTTACTCACTCACAATACGGTTTTTCAATTTGTATGAATCAAGGTTTTAAAGAAGTTGCTAAAATGATTGCGGCTCACCACGGAAGAAGCGACTGGGGTGCAATTATTGATTTGGATCAAAAGGATTTGGAACCGGAACTTTATTTTATCCATATTGTGGATAATTTGTCGGCAAAATTCGGAAAAATTAGTGTACATCTTTTGGAAAAAGGAGTGTAAAAATTGTCTAAACTTACGACAGAACACAATTACAGCGGAACTTTAATTTGCGTTGAAGGGATTGACGGATCCGGAAAATCTACTCAACTTGCGCTTTTGAGGGACTGGTTGAAATCAATCGGGCAAGATGTAATTTTTACTGAGTGGAATTCTTCGGAATTAATCAGTCAGACAACAAAGTTAGCAAAGAAGAAAAATATGCTGTCACCGCGCACATTTTCACTTTTGCACGCTGTCGATTTTGCGGATAGGTTGAAACAGGTTATTGCTCCTGCCTTGAAAGCCGGTTTTATCGTTTTGGCTGATAGGTATGCCTACACAGCTTTTGCAAGAGATGTGGCACGTGGGGTTGATCCAAATTGGGTTCGAAATGTTTATAGTTTTGCGATAAAGCCTGATTTGGCAATATATTTTGACATTGATCCGAAAGATTCAATGGCAAGAATTTGCGCAAACCGCGCCCCAAAATTCTATGAGGCAGGCATGGATTTGAAATTGAGCAACGATCCTTACGAAAGCTATATGATTTTTCAGGGGCGTGTTGTCAAAGAATATAAGCAAATGGTCGATGAATTCGGACTTGTGGAGCTTAATGCAATGGATTCAATCCACTCAAAGCAGGTTAGAATTAGAGAAATGCTGAAAGAGGTTTTGGCTCAAAAAGGAGTAAACTTATAATGGGACAATTCAAGACAAAACACGGATATGAAGGTTTACTTGTGGTAATTGAAGGGACGGACGGTTCCGGAAAGTCTACGCAATTGGAGCTTTTGAAAAAATCAATTCAGGCAAAATCTTATGGTGTAATGGTTTCCGAGTGGAAAACTTCAAGACTTATCGCCGGAGTGATTGATGATGCAAAAGAGCGAAATTTACTAAACGCAACGACATATAGTCTTTTGTATGCGGCTGATTTTGCTGATAGACTGGAAAACCAGATTATACCTGCTTTAAAATCAGGGTTTATCGTGCTTTTGGACAGATATTATTACACGGCTCTTGCGCGAGATGTTGTTCGAGGTCAAGATATTGAGTGGGTTAAAAACCTTTATGACTACGCACCGGAGCCTGATTTGGTGTTCTATCTTGATATGCCGGTTGATGTTTTGTTGAAAAGAATTATCGGGACAACAGGTTTGAATTACTACGAAAGTGGGCGTGATGTCGGGTTCTCGACGGATTTTTACAAAAGTTTTGAGATTTATCAAAATAAATGTCTTGAACAGTACGACAAAATGAAGTCTGAGTACAATTTTATCAGTATTGACGGCACAAAGTCGGTTAACGAAATTCATACTATTATGAATAATGAAGTTCAAAATATTTTGGATTCGGGCGTGCTTTACTAGAATTTGAGGGTGAATATGAAGAAAATAATTGTTTCAGCACTTTTGCTAACGCTTTCTACTACTGCTGTTTGGGCAGGTGAGATGTATTCTGTCCGAGATTTGCGCAAGATGAATATTGTGGCAAATTCTCCTATTCGCAAGACGGATTTTGAGAATGCTAAGAAAATTATGCTTAGCGTTCATCAAAAAACTGCGGAAGGTGTTCAAAATGGCAAAGGGCCTTTTTATGCTGAAATTTATGATAATAACGGCAATTTGGTCGTGTCATCTTCAAACAGTGTTGTGGAAGATCAATGCGCGCTTTATCATGCTGAGGTTAATACGCTTCGAAAAGCTTATGAAAAGTACAAACAGTACGACTTGGCGCCTGAAAATCTTTCGATTTATGTGAATGCGGAGCCTTGCATAATGTGCGCCGGAGCGATTATGTGGTCAGGGGTTAAGACAATATATTTTGGCGTTCCGTCAAAAGATGTTGAGCGCATTACTGGCTTTGACGAAGGTTATAAGCCGGACTGGATTAAAGAATTTAAAAAACGCGGAATTACGGTATACGGAAACATTGAAAAAGCAGCTGGTGAAAAGGTCTTAGAGGATTATGTAAACGGCGGGCATGAGATTTACAAACCTACACGTGATGGGCATGAAAAACTTATTGGAATGCCAAATCCTTGGACAGATTGCGGAGATGATTTCAAATGTGGGGAAAATGTTGCAGGGTTTGATTTTCCGTTGAGCCTTTCAAACTATTCAATTCGTGCGATGAAAGGAATGTTTGAGATAACTTACCCGCTGGACGAAACCCGAAATGTGACAGTCCGCAAGAGTTTTGACGAGTCGAATAGTGGCGATAACAGCGGAGATTATAACAAATACTCTAATAACGGCATTTATACCTTGAAAAACGGTGTGGATATAAATATTCGTGGCGACAAGGATAAAATTTATGTAATGTATTTTATGGCTGAATCTGGCGTGTATTCTGCAAGATGTGAACAGGGTATGAGCAAGAAAGAAGCCGAAGGCGTGTTTAACGTTATCCGAGAAGCCGAAGAGCCACGAGGGATAGAGTAAATGCATGTTGGCCGGCATGGCCTGACGATATAACTTGAAATTTTTCATAATTTTTTATATTATATTGAATAATGAACCGATTTGTCGGAGTGGTGGAACTGGTAGACACGTACGTTTCAGGTGCGTATGGAGAAATCTTTGAGGGTTCGAGCCCCTTCTCCGACATTTTGTTTAAAATCTTAGCAAAACATTTTAATTATCCTCTGGATAAGGTATTAGATTGTATAGACTTGAAAAATTAAAAAAACATGATATAATATAGATATGAATGATGTTTCTAAGTTGTACAAAATATTGAGAAAGAGCAAAGTTTCGTTCGCTGAATTACAGTTTGTTATTAATAACGAACATGTAAAGTCTGTTGATGCGACAAAATCAGACAATGTTTTTTACACAAAATATGATGTGCATTTGAATAATGGCGAACTTTATTATCTATCGGTGAAAAAGCCATTATCAATGCTTTTGAGTATTATTGCATCAAAAAAATCTTCCAATTAAGATGGGAATTAGACATTACCCGTAGAGCTGTTTCTGTCGTCTTCTAGCTGTTTAATATCAATATTGTTATCGTCAGTGTAGGTGTTCATTACCGGAACATCGATTTCTACATTGACATCTGCATCAACCATTTCGATATCGTTTTTGAAAAATTCTTTTGTTTTGCCATCTTCCATTTTGACCGCAACTTTTCCGCTCATAAACTGCAAGTAGCAAACCTTGCCGAGTCCGTCAGGTGTCATAACTGATGAGCCGACAGGCGGCATTCCTTTTGCAGCATCTATGTAGTTTGAGTATTCGTAAGTCAAGCAACATAACAAACGCCCGCAAGTTCCGGAAATTTTCCCCGGAGCAATCGGCATTCCCTGATCTTTTGCAAGTTTTACGTTTATTGTGGCAAATTTTCTTAAATAGCTTGAACAACAGAAAGGTCTTCCGCAAACTCCACAACCTTCTAAGATTGAGGTTTCGTCACGAACTCCGATGTGGCGAAGATCGATTCTGACCCTTGTGAAAACTTGGGTTAAATCCTTCAACAACGCCCTAAAATCAACTCTTTCCGGCGCTGTGTAGTAGAAAGTTATTTTGCGTCTGTCGAACGTAATTCGGCATTGAACCAAATTCATATTCAATTTGTGTTGTTGAACAAGAGCTTGGCATTTGAAAAACGATTGCACTTCCTCTTTTTTTATATCGTCAAGTGTCTGCAAGTCGCGCTGAGAAAGTGTTCTGATAACGTGGAAGGGCTCCGGTTTGTTTTTTGAATGCTCCCAAAGTTTTTCGATTTTAGAATTTACGATAAAAGCTTTCAGAGCTTCTTCGCCCTTTTCTGTTCTGACAAGCACCATTTGACCGTCTTCAATGTGGATTGTTTCCGGTACATTCAAAGGGTAAAATGTGTTTTTCAAATATTTTACGGCAAACTTAAACATATCTTTCTTCTTCTTTTAACTTTCTGTTCATTAGTTTTTCAAGCAACGCTTGTGGAGTAATATCTGTGTAAACTGCCTCATAGATTGCGTTTGATACTGGAACTTCGATATCAAGTTTCTTTGCAAGTTCGCAAATTGCTTTTGAAGTTTTTACACCTTCTGCAACAGAGCCGAGTTCTGCAAGAATATCGTTGATTTTCTTGCCTTTCGCAAGCATTGAACCTACTGTGTAGTTTCTTGACATTGGGCTTGAACAAGTCGCAATCAAGTCGCCCATACCAGACAAACCGTATAATGTAGAAGGGTTTGCGCCGAGTGTGATACTTACACGAACGATTTCTGCCATTCCACGAGTCAAAAGAGTTCCGGCACAGTTGTCGCCCAAGCCCATTGTGTGTGCAAAGCCTGATGCGATAGCAATGACGTTTTTCAATGAACCGCCAAGTTCTACGCCGATTACGTCAGTGTTTGTGTAAAGCCTGAATTTTGAAGGCACATTCATTGCTTTTTGTACGAATTCTGCAATTTTAATATCTTCGCAAGCCACAGATGCAGCTGTTGGAAGCCCTGCTAATACTTCTTTTGCAAGAGTTGGACCTGATAGAATTGCAAGTTTTTGCTCCGGTAAAACTTCTTTGATAACTTCAGACATTCTCATCAATGACGGAACTTCAATCCCTTTTGAAGCGTTTACCAAAATCTGCTCAGATTTAATTCCTGCTTCTTTAAGTTTTTCGCAAACATCACGTGTTCCTGATGTTGCGATTACTGATAAAATTATGTCTGCGTCAGAAATAGCTTCTTTTAGGTTTGAAGAAATTTCAACCTTGCTGTCAAGTTGAACTTCAAGCGGTTTTGATGTGTGTTTGTTTACACGTAAATCGTCGGAGATGTCTTGTTCTCTGCCCCAAATCGTAATCTCATCAAAATTATTTGTCAAAAGCCATGCAAGGGTTAATCCCCAACAACCTGCTCCAAGTACTGTTAATTTCATAATCTCTCCTTTATACCGCCTGATAATTGTTCAATAGTTTTCTAAGGACACCACCGTGTTTTTTGAGTTCAAGTCTAGCTTGCTCGGCGTTTTCCTTCATCAAAATCATTGTAATTGCTGTTTTAATTTCCCAATCACATTTTAATAATGTTGAAAGAGCCACACTGTGTTGAGTTTTAGCAATTTCTGCCACAATCCTGATTGCTCTGTCTTTAAGTTTTTCGTTTGTTGCTTTAAGGTCAATCATAAAGTTTTCGTATGTTTTGCCGATTTTAATCATTGAACCTGTTGTCAACATATTCAAAATCATTTTTGTTGCAGTTCCTGCTTTGAGTCTTGATGAACCAGCGATAACTTCCGGCCCAACTTCTGCACAAATTACAAGTCCTGCGTCCTCTGCAATTTTGCCTTTTGAGTTGCAAGTAATTCCGATTGTTTTGCAGTTCACGTCCTCCGCTCTTTGCAAAACGCCTTGGATATATTTTGGATTTCCGCTTGCAGAAATTACAACCGCAACATCGTCCTCAGTCAAAACTTTTGCATCTTCATAGCCTAGGTCAAAGTTATCTTCTGCGCCTTCAACAGCTGTTCTGAAAGCCTTGTCGCCACCAGCGATAGTTCCTTGAACCATGTCAGGTGAAACGCTGAATGTCGGAGGACATTCTGACGCATCTAAAACACCTAGTCTTCCTGATGTTCCGGCTCCAAAATAGAAAAGTCTTCCGCCTTTTAAAAATTGTTTTGCAATCAAGTCGATTGCCTCTGCAATGTGCTCTGTTTCTTCTTCCACGGCAAGAGCTACAAGCTTGTCTTCCTCGTTCATTTTTCTAACCATTTCAACAGTCGAAAGAATGTCAATATCTTTCGTATTTTCGTTTCTGTACTCGGTAATCACTTCACTCATAATTTTACCCTTCCACGTGCGAATTGCACATTACAATAAACACTAAACTAATTTTAAAAGATTTGCCATTTCGATAGCGGCTTTTGCAGCGTCAGAACCTTTGTTACCTGCTTTCGTGCCAGCTCTTTCGATAGCTTGTTCGATATTGTCGGTTGTTAATACGCCGAAAATTACCGGAACTTCTGTTTGCAAGCTAACCTGTGCAACACCTTTTGAAACTTCTGCACAAACATAATCATAGTGAGAAGTTGAACCTTTAATTACTGCACCAAGCGTAATTACGGCATTGTATTTGCCTGTTTTGGCGAATTTTAAAGCAGCAATAGGAATTTCAAATGCTCCTGGAACTCTTACAACATCAATATTGTCCTCAGAAACTCCGTGGCGTCTAAGTTCGTCAATTGCGCCAGACAATAGTTTTGAACCTATAAAGTCGTTGAATCTTGATAATATGATACAGAATTTTTCGTTACCTGCAACCAGTTGTCCTTCAAAAGTTTTCATTTTTCTCTCCTTTGTGCATATTATACGATATATTGGTCTTTTTTACAACCTTACGTAAAGATATATCACGATTTATACAGGTTTTGACAAAAAAATTTTAAGAATAATTTGTTATAAAAAACAGGACATTTGATATTTTCATGTGTCCTGTTTTTTTATAATTATATTGTATTGAAAATTTAACCTTCAACGTATTCTTTCAATCGTTTGCTTCTGTTAGGGTGACGAAGTTTTCTCAACGCCTTAGCTTCAATTTGTCTGATACGTTCACGAGTAACGCCGAACAACTGTCCAACTTCTTCCAAAGTTCTTTGGCGTCCGTCGTCCATACCGAAACGCAATCTCAAAACGTCACGTTCTCTTGGTGATAATGTGCATAAAACTTCTGCCAAATCTTCTCTCAAAAGTTCTGATGCAACTGTCTTAATCGGTGCATCTGCTTCTTTATCTTCAATAAAGTCACCTAAACGAGAATCTTCTTCTTTTCCGATTGGAGTTTCCAATGACAAAGGTTCTTGCGCAATTTTAATGATTTCACGAAGTTTTGGAATAGAAACATTCATCTCAATTGCCAATTCGTCCTCTGTTGGTTTTCTTGAAAGTTCTTGTGCCAAGCGTCTTGTAACTTTTTTCAACTTGTTAATCGTTTCAACCATGTGAACAGGAATACGAATTGTTCTTGCTTGATCAGCAATTGCTCTTGTAATCGCTTGTCTAATCC
>CAKUZO010000050.1 GCA_934717895.1 uncultured Candidatus Melainabacteria bacterium
TTAAAATTGCACAAGATTTTATGGCAGAGCATGGAATTCAGGCTAAAACGAGTTGTTTTGTTGGTGACAGACCTTTGACTGATGTCCTATGCGGTAAGAGATTGGGCTGTAAGACAATTTTAGTCGACTCCATTACGGCAGACATTGAAAAGCCTATTGTTCGTTTTGCGCGCAAACTCGAAAGATGTTGCATTAGAAAATAGTGAAGTTTTGTAAAGTTTGTAAAATTAATTGTCAATAATCAATTTTCACATGTTTTGTTATGAGTACAATTAGGTAGTGTGAAAGGCGCAGTTATGACAATTATTACAACTAATGATGATAGAAGGTACCAAACAGCAGGTGTTGGAAATACAATTGGAGCAGTTGTTGCTGGTGGTGTTGCTAGTAGTGCAGTTTCAAATAGTATTAATGCAGTTGTAAATACCCCTGCTATAAACGGTATGAAGCAAGCAAATAAAGGGCTACCTGTTGATGCTCTTCGAGCAGGTATAAAAGATGCTTTTTATAATGAAGCAAAATTAAATACTGCTGTTGGGGGGGGGGCAAAGCTTTTAGATTTGGTTGATCATCAAAAACTTCCTGATATAGGAGAAGTTTTGATGAATGGTTTATCAGAGGCTGATTTAAAAAAATTACCTGAATCTAGTGCAAATCTAATAAGATCTATGAGGGCCAATCTTGCTTTGCCTAAGAGTTTGAAAAATTCTAGGATTGGAGATGTCATGTCAGTCGGAATGGCTAGAATGTTAGAACAAGGTCGTAATGCAATTTTTCTCCCTAAAACAAATGAAGTAGCTGTAAATATTGAAAAACTCGGAACAGCAGCATTTCACGAAATGGGACATGCTGTAAATTATAATTTTAGTAAATTCTGGAAGGGTATGCAAAAACTTAGAATACCTTGTGGTATTGCTGGTGGATTATTTGGAACAGTTGCGTTGCTTAAACGTAAAAAAGTAGAAGGAGAAGAACCGAAAGGATTTTTTGATAAAACTACAACATTCATAAAAAATAATGTTGGCAAGTTGACTCTTGCAGCATTCGCTCCTATCGTTGCAGAAGAATTGATGGCAACATATAGAGGAAACAAAATGGCGAAAAAAGTCCTTTCTCCTGAATTGTTCCAAAAAGTTAAGGCGTCAAACCGTTTTGGTGCAATGACTTATATTGCAGCAGGAGTTGGTGCAGCACTTGCAGCGGTAGTCGGTTCAAAAGTCCGTGATGCTATTGCAAAACCAAAAGAAATTAAAGTAGTTAAAAGCTAATTAGTCTTACGCAAAGATTTGGATAAGCAAACCTGAAACGATACTTATGCAAAGTAAAATTGAGATGATTTTCAATGTGTCTTTGTAGTTTTCGTTGTGACGGCAAAGGACGAGAATTCCTAAGCCTGCGTTTGACAAAAGTCCTGACATTACAGCTCCAAAACTTATTGAACCTTTGATTAATAACATAGTTAAAGCGATTGATACTGCACAGTTTGGAATTAACCCGACAAATGCAGTGATTACCGGTTCTAAGATTTTTACTTTGCCGAGTAACAAGTGTAATACTGAATGTTCAGCATAAACTGCTAAAACGAAGTTCAAAATCACTGTAATTAACAAAATGAATATGAATATATTGAATGTGTGTTTTAGCGGGTGGTAAATAAGTTCTCGTTTGCGTCTGTGAGAAACACTATGATGACAACAGCCTTCATCAGCGTGCAAATCATCGTCAGAATCTGCTTCTTCAACTATCGGAATATATTTTTTGTCTTTCAAAATAAAATCAATCAAATATCCGGCAAGAATTCCGATAAAAAGTTTAAGTCCGACAACGGGCACGACAAGGTGCGTGTGTGTTGGATTTGCAAGTAAAATCGGTATCGCCTCATCTGATGTTGCAAGATAAATCCCGATTAAAGTTCCTTTTGTGATAAATCTTCTGATATATAAAGTACTTGCGATTACCGAAAATCCGCATTGAGGAATAATTGCGGCTAAACTTCCGATTAGCGGAGCTGACTTTTCTGATTTTTTCATAAAAGAATTGATTTTTTCAGAATAGAAAAACTCGATTAATTCAATTATAAAAAACACGATAAATAAAAGCGGCAAAATATGAAAGCTGTCTAAAATTGCGTCACATAGCCAATCCGGCATTCCAAAATTTTCGATAATTCCGTCAAAGCCGGCAAACATTCCTTCGTTTATCTCGTTAATCCTGTTCAAAATACTTATCAGCATAATTTCATTTTATTACAAACAAAAAGTCCTACAATTACAAATTTTGTTTGCCCTTTCGAATTTTCTTTTCCTCGTGCTCGTCGCAACCAAGAACTTTGTTCAAGTGCTCAATTAATTCCGCTGAATGGTAACGCATTGCGTGCTCTGATTTGTGGTGAATATCGACGATGTGATAGTGCATTGCCATTTCAACCTGAATTAGTGCGATATTGTAGTCGTAAAGACTGTTTACATAAGCAGTTAAGGCAGATGTGTAATCTCGTCTTGCATTCAGCATAGCAAGGTAATTTACTTCACCTGCAACATATTTTTTCTCCACAACATCAAAGTTTTCCAGAGATTGCAAAACTTCTGTTTTGGCGATTGGAATATCTTTTTCGGCTTTTTCAACGTTGTTGAAAGCTCGTTTTACTTCAAAATACAAATCTTTTTTGAACAGTGAAATTTCATTATCAGCAAGATTTACTTGTGCATCAGCCCCTTTTATACTGTGTTTTAATTCCATAAGATTGACGGAAGAATTAAGGTTTACGCCAACGTGAAATCCGTTGTCTGTTGTTTGATTTGTGTTATAAAAATTGTAACCCGCATTCGCTGTCAAATCAGGGAAATATGCACGTTTTATGTATAAAAGAGATTGCTCCATTGCGTGTTTTGTGGCGATTAGGACATTCAAATCCGGACTGTTGTCGTAAGCGATTTCGACAGCTTCATTCATTGGAAAACTGAATGTTTGAGGGGTGAATTCTTTTATATTGTTTGTAGATTTGTTTTTGTAGACAAAATTGTTGTCAAATGCAAATGTCGGAGTTGGTTTTATTGTGTAATCAGGTTGCCCTTCAATAAACATTGCATTGTCAAGATTGAGTTTTGCGTTGTTGTAATCGTTTTGGGCGTCTATAAGTTGGATTTTTGCTTCGCTCAAATGAACTTTTGCCGTTGTTATGTCAGGGTTTTTCTTGGCAAGTTTAACTATGTTTTCGTTGATTGCGACATTGTTTTGTGCAATTTGTAGCATCGATTTTGCTCTTAAAAGAGCGTAATACTTCGCTTTTACGTCAAAAAGAGTCGAGCACAAGCTGTCCATAAATTCGTATTCTGCTCCGATTTTGTAGAATTCTTCCATTTTTATATAGGCGGTAGTTTTTCCAAAATTCCAAACTAATTTGTTAACAGTGACGCCGACAGTCGGGAGTTCTCGGTAGTGTGAATTGTAATAAATGTTGTCGGAATTGTTTTCGTTATAAAAACCTGCACCGGCATTGATTACAGGGAAGTATTGAGAACGAGCAATTCCTAAATTACTTTTTGCAACATCAAGATTGTATTTTTGTTTTCTGATCCGAGGGCTGTTTTTGAATGCGGAGGCAACGCAATCAAATACGGAAACTTCAATCCCGCTTTTTATTTCTACGGGGTTGTTGAAAAGTTCATCTTCATCATCTTCTATTGCCAGTGTATTTGTGTTTCCTGCAAGCAAAAAAATAACTAACAAAGCCAGCAGGCAAAATATTTTCTTAGTCTTCATAATTTAATTATACTACACTTGTCAAGTGGTTAATATTATTTGTTTATTATTGATTTTGTGAAAATTTTTATTTAATATATTAATTAATAATGTAATAATAAAAAATGATGCTGATTACTTAAAGAAAATTATTAGCAAAAATTTTTATGTTAGAGTTTTAATATAGTAGTTTTTATTTGATAAATTTTAGTTTTGTAAGGAATGGTAATAATGAAAGTAAATTCAATTAGTTCTAATTTTAATAGTAATAAAAATAACTTAACACCCAAAAAGGCTCCCAATTTTACAGGAACTATTGTTATGAAAGGTGTCTGGCCTCTTGGAACAGAAGGTAGGTTTTTGGCTCATAGTTCAGTTAGAAAGGCAGTTAAAAAGTATTCAATAATTGCAGAAATGTTTGAAAAAGAACGTGAAGAGTATAAACTTGCCGGTAATATGCGCAAGTATGCTGTAAGTCATGTACCTGTTTACAGGTTGAAGGTTTCTGTGAAAAAAGACAACCCCACTTTTTGGGATAAAATAAAGTATGTTTTAGGTTTACAACCAAAAACTCACATGTCTAAATATTATCACTCAGCTATGAAAACTGGTGTGTACCTTGATCAAAGATTAGGAGCAGTGTTTTATCGTTTAACCAAATAAATTATTCATTTGTAGTCGATTTAATGCTGTTAACAATTGCGTTTAATCCAAGTTTGTAGCTGTTTACACTGAACCCTGAAATTTGCCCGATACAAACTGGGGCAAGATATGAGTGATGCCTAAATTCTTCTCGTTTGTAAATATTTGTCATATGGACTTCAACTGTCGGAAGATTAACAGCTGAAATAGCATCTCTAATAGCTACACTTGTGTGGGTGTAAGCTCCTGCGTTTATTACTATCCCATCAAAGTTGTCTTTTGCGGAATGAATTTTTTCAACAATTTCTCCCTCAAAGTTGCTTTGGAATGTTTCTATATCAACCCCAAGTTTGAATGAATATGTATATAAATCTTTTTCCAAATCTTTTAATGTCATGCTTCCATATTTTTCAGTTTCCCGAAATCCAAGCATATTCATATTTACGCCGTTTATAACAAGAATTTTCATGTATTTACCTCAATCACCATTATAACATAAAATCAAGGAAATATGAACTTTTGTAAAAATTTTGACAACATGTGTGACGAATTTTTCATGCTTGAATTATCATGCATGTACAACTATCCCCAAATCTCCTCCCAAGATTATTGTTCAAAGTCACGCAAGATGTGTGACTTTTTTTTATGTATTTCTTGACTTATGTGTATAAATCACTACAATATATAATGTAAGACATTTTTAGGGAAGTTTAAATGAGATTAGTGGAAAAGCTAAAAGAGTATGAAAATCAATACATGTTTATCAAATGGGCAACCGGCGGTGAATACGGGAAATTAATTTATTCCGGTGATGATTTTATTGAGTTTAATGTTATAGATGTTGATACTATGGAGTATTCAGAAACTGTGCTAATTCAAGCTCCTTTGGTGTTGGAAGTCGCTATTGGCGGAGCAGATGTTCAGAGAATTGTTGCAGAAGTTTCTTCTAAAATATCAATAGACGAAGGTTAAGCTGTTCTAAGCTTAATGTATTGCCCTTTGCAAGACTTTAAATTGCTAAATATTAAAACTTTTTCGGGCTCCTTCTTCGTGGTAGAAACCGCCACCACAGATTGTTTCAACAACTTTTAATACGAATTCCCTTGGTGCGTCTACCTGGTTTAAATAAAACTCTCTATTTGGCAAGTGACGAATTTTCATTATTGAATTTTGTGTTGATTCAGGTGGAATAAATAATGATGCAACTTCATTATCAAGAAGTTTAACCATTTCTTCGTCGTGGTCTGTAACCCCTTTCATAAGCTCGTTATAGTTGCCTTTAATAGCCATAATTCTGCTTGAAAGCAAATGTTGACCGCCTTCACGATAAAGAGCTTGCGGTTGATAATTACAGCGAGTTGTAAAGCTCATTTTGTGCCATAAAATATTGACGATAACAACAGATTTTTGCGGATCTGTATCAACGTAAATGTTTTGAGTTGTGATGTTTCTGGAAGAAAAAGCCTCTTTCAACGTATCTACAACGATTTGAAGGTTGTCTATCATTCTTGAAAAAATCTCATTTGTGTTGATATTTGCGTGTTGATAGTCCAAAAATTGTTTGTACATGTGCGTTGAAACAAGCCCTATTCTTTCTTGAATTAGAGCTGATTTTCTTGCTGATGTTTCAGAATTATCAAAGCTTTCAAAGTTATTTAGCAATATTTTTCGTCCTCTTATCCACATGTAATAATAAACATGAAATTATGTAAAGATTATATGTTTTTTTTTTACAAAGTTGAATACGTAATTGGGTTTATTTATTTTTTAGTAAATTTTAATTCGGGGTTGAAATAGTAAGTTCAACTATTATATTATGTCCTGCGCGGCCAGCGGGAACTTTTTATGGAAAAAGTTTATGTAGGTCGGCATTGCTATGCCGACAATATGATGTTTATTTCTTTCTACAAACAACAATCACAGGCGAATAAGTCAATGTGATATCAGGAAATTTTTCTTTATAGTTATCACAAAAACTTTTAACTTCTTTGAAGGTCCAGTGATGTGTTGTCAACGAATTTACGCCTGTCGTTTTCATGTGGGCTAAAAGTTCTAGCGGGCTTGAAAACTCCAAGATTTTTGTGAATTTTTCAAAATGTAGCACATCAAAATCTCTTGTAAAAATGTTTTTTATTTCATTCGCATTTTTGTAGGAAAGGGAAAGTCCGGTCAACTCTTCTATTTCCTTGTAGTGCCCGTTGGAAAATGTTGAAAATGCCAGAATTCCGTCTTTGTTTAAGATGTTTTTGCAATGATAACTTACGTTTTCAAGATTGTTAAACCACTGAAACATTGCGTTTGAAACAACTAAATCAACTTTTTGTGACGGCTTGATTTTTAGAGCATTGCCAAGATAAAATTTCGTATTTGGTATAATTTTTTCAATGTAAATTTTGGATTTTTCGACCAAATCATTTGCTAAAAAAGTTTTGAATTTGATAGATTTTATTAATTCACGAGTAAAAATTCCTGTTCCGCAACCGAGTTCCAGCACAGTGTCAAAATTTGAACCTGTTTCAACAAGTGCTGATACGAGTTTTTGCGCCATTAGTTGTTGAACGATGGCGTTTTGGTCGTAGGTTTCAAAACTTTTTTCAAACTGTTTTTTTAAGATTTTAGAGTTTACTTGCATAATATCTCATTCCAACTTTTGAAATTATAATACGGAAAGTGTCCGCTTTCAAGCATTTCAATCTCAGAATTTTCTTGCCAGAAATTCACTTGATTTTTTGTTGGAATAATTTTGTCGTGAGTAGAAATTAATGCTTTATCATAAAAATGGGTGTAATTAATTTCTGTTGTCTTAATTTTTTCGTAAAGAGCTCTAAGCTCTGTTTCCCTGTTTTCAATTGTGCGTTTTACAGGTGTTTTTATATATTTTTCAAATTCTTCATTGCTGTCAAATATGTTTTGATAGAATTTCCCTTCTAGTCCTGTTTTTGCGTGTCTAAGTGTCAAAAGAAACGGTTTTTGAGGAATTCCAAAATCGTCATCAACAGGTTTTGCAGTCCCGTTAATGGCTATTTTTTTTGAAAACTTCGGTAATTTGTCTTTTAATAAATAAGCCACAAAAACCCCCATTGACCAAGCAATTAGGTTAATATTTTTATAATTACTAAAATCTATTTTGGGTAAATCGAGTTTGTTATAATCATACATTATTATTACGTCAAAATCCCCGCAATCTAAGAATTTGAATGGGGTTTCGTCAAAACTCCAACCGGCAAAAAATATGATTAAATTTTCTTTATTTTGTTTGTTTAGCCAATGAAATTGCATCAAAAAGTTCCTTTTCAGTAATGTCTGTTGTGAGCGATAATCTTAATCTTGATGTGCCTTCGGGAACGGTAGGCGGTCTTATTGGAAGGGTGAAAAATCCGTTGTGGAAAAGTATTTCGCAAGTGTCGACGGTTTCTTTGTTTCCGCCAATAATAACCGGTATAATGTGACTTTCGCTACCTGCTTTTTGCCCGATTGACAGCATTCTTTGCCGTTTTTCAAGTGTTTGGGGTAGTTTATTTTCAATAATCCATTTTGAAAAGGCGATATTTATCGGCGGTAAAGCGGTTGAAAAAATGAACGAACGTGCTTTATTCGTAAGGTAATCAATCAATGTTTGGCTGCCTGTTGCAAATGCACCCATTGAGCCTATTGCTTTTCCGAAAGTTCCGACAATTATGTCAACTTTATCTGTAATTCCAAGTTTTTCGGTTACTCCGAGTCCGTTTTGTCCAAAAACGCCAAATGCGTGAGCTTCATCAAGTATCAAAATGCAATTGAATTTTTCTTTAAGCTCGACGAGTTTTTCGATGTCTGCAATGTCGCCGTCCATTGAAAATACACTCTCAGAAACGATTATGGCGTTGTTGAAGTTTTTCCGTTCTCTTGTTAAAAGTTTTTCCAACGCTTCCATATTTTTGTGTGGGAATCTGAAAAATTTCCCCTCAGATAGCCGCATTCCATCAATAATGCTGGCGTGGTTCAATTTGTCAGAGAATATAACGTCACCTTTGCCTGCAATACAACTGTTTATTCCAACATTTGCGTGATAGCCGCTGTTGAATAATAGAGTCTTTTCTTTTCTAAAAAGTTGTGAAATTAAATCTTCCAACTCTTTGTATACGGGCAAAGTGCCTGTTAAAAGCCTTGCAGATGCACTGCCAAACGAGTATTTATCCCCGACTTCATTTAAAAAATCTTCCGTAATCTTTTTGTTATCCGCAAAACCAAGATAGTTGTTTGATGATAAATTAACGAGTTTTTGTCCGTTGTAAAAAATATATTTTTCGTCTTTTGCGTCAAAGTTTTTTATATTTCGAAAGTGTGAATTTGCTTTTAAGTGGTCTAAAATTTCTGAATAATTCTCTTGCATATTAGTAATTTATGACAAAAAATCTAAAATGTCTATCTTTTTAAAGTGCCAAAAACCTTAGGTGCAAGTTTTATAACAATTAATTCTGGGTATAATATGTTTTTGAATTTGCTTGCAGTATTGAACTTTTTCTAATAATAAGTTATAATAGATGTGTAAATATTAAAAAGAGAGGAATTTGTAATGAAAAAAGAATTAAGAAGAGCTTTCGGGGGGGGGGCAATCTGAGTACGTCGGGCGGTAATGCGTTTACTTTGGCAGAAGTTCTGATAACTCTTGGCATAATTGGTGTTGTTGCAGCGTTGACTTTGCCTAGTGTAATTACAAATTATCAAAAAAAACAAACTGTTGTTCAATTAAAAAAAACTTATACAGAGCTGTCGCAAGCAATTGATTATTCTAAAAATGAATATGGTGAGATTGAAAATTGGGATTTTAGCTTACTTGGTATGGATTTTTTTAATAAGTATTTGTGCTCTTTTATAAAAATATCAAGTTCAACAGTTGGAAATAATAAGATAGTTTACTATGAAACTTCCGGAAATGTGGCAAATTCTTCAATGTTATCGCTATTTTATGATGCAAGTGTTGTGACATTAAATTCCGGAGCTCAATTATTTCTTAGTAATAGGTTATTAGGACATGCCAAAAGGCGAGGTTTTTGGGTTGATATAAATGGTTTTAAAAAGCCAAATAAGTTTGGGCGAGATTTATTTTATTTTGTAATAACTGAAAAAGGGGTTTTACCTTTGTATTGGGACGATGGTGTAACGGATTTAACTCCAAAAACACGTACGCAACTTATTCAAGGTCCAAGTGTAAATAGGTATAATTGCTCAAAACACGCAAGAGGTGTTTGGTGTGCAGCTTTGATAATGCAAGATGGTTGGAATATAAGTGATGACTATCCTTGGTAGTTTTTGTATTTATTCAAGTAGTTGTTATCTTGTTATTTTGCATTAATTTTTTATATAATATCTTGAAAATTGTTTGAAAAAGTGTTATAATAAAAACAATGATTTTAGTTGATTATTTTAGGAAAGCTGATATTAGTCCAAGACAGTCCCAGAAAAATAAATGTAGCTTGGCTGCTTCGCTTCTTAGCTGCCCAGCTGCTAAACATGTTGCATTTACCTTAGCAGAGGGTGCTACGCACGTAGCCCACTGTAACAATTTACGTAAAGTAGCATTCACATTGGCGGAAGTTTTAATCACCCTTGGGATTATCGGAGTTGTTGCGGCGTTGACTTTGCCTTCTGTAATTCAAAAAATGGAAGATCAAAGGTTTGTATCTTCTCTAAAAAAGACGTATTCGATTTTGTCGCAAGCAACAAATTCAGTAATTGCAGAGCATGAGAGCCCTGAATATTGGTGGATTGAGGACAATCAAGAAGAACCGGTAAAACAAATTTACGAGTATTATAAACCTTATTTCAATGCAATGCGTATGTGCCCCAATACAGCAGGTTGTTGGGGGTATCCGACAAAGTATTTGAATGGAACCGTATATTGGGAAAGTTTTAACAGAAGTTGGTATCAATATACTTATACTCTTGTTGATGGTGTAAGTGTTTTGATTGATATATATGATGCATCAAATGTAAGATTATTTGGAGTTGACGTTGATTATCCTTGTCCTGTTTTTTGGGTTGATTTAAATTCCGGAAATTTGCCAAATCAAATAGGGCGTGACGTTTTTGCTTTTTTGATTACTAAAAAGGGTTTACAGCCTGCCGGACTAAACGATACAACAACTTGTAACAAAAATGGGACAGGTTGGAGTTGCACTTCCAGAATTATTCAAGATGGTTGGACAATAAAATATTTAAAATAATTACTAGTTTTTAATAAATCTTAGCAAAAAGTTACAAAAATTTTAACTTTGGGTATATATATCGTATATGTATTGTTAAAAAAGTCTTTTTTCTAAAAGAGATTAAAGGCGGTTGGCTTATGAATGAGGATCGTTTTCTGAAAAAAAGATCAGGACTATCCATGTCCGAAATATTGTTTACCTTAGCAATAATAGGAGTTATTGCTGCTTTGACAACTTTTGGTTTGGTTGCCAAAGTTAATGATGTAAAAAATATTGCGGCATTAAAAAAGATTTATTCCTCAATTAGTCAAGTTGCCATGTTTGTAATCTTAGACAGGTCTAATCCGAATTATTGGGGATTAGACGAATATTCTCAAAGTTCTTCTGCACTTGCGTTTTCATACTTTAAACCATATTTTAAAGTTATTAGAGAATGTTCAAATTCTACTGGTTGTTGGCAATATCCGACAAAATTTTTGAGTGGCGATGTCTATTTAAGACGAGCAAAGATGTATCAATATATGTTCACACTTGTTGATGGAACCAATGTCATAATGAATGTTTACCCGAAAGATGTTATTGTGTCTGAATTTGGGGTAAATGTTGAAAAAGATTCTGTTGTTTTTATTATTGATGTCAATGGAAATGCATATCCAAACCAAATAGGACGAGATATTTTTGCATTTGTTTTAAAAGGCAAGGAAATCGTTCCAAGTGGTACGGATAATTCATATAACTGTAATCGAGCAGCTTCCGGATTGACGTGTGCCGCACGTGTAATCAATGATGGCTGGAAGATTACGTACTATTAGTTTTTAATTTCAGCTCCTTTCATCTTAAAAAGTTCGGTTGCCAAAGCCGAGCTTTTCTTTTTTTGATTATGTGTTTGGCGAGGAGATTTATTATATAGGTATAATGGAAATATAATAAAAATAATATCTTTATAATAAAAAAAAGGCTCCCCTATTTACTGAGGAGCTGAAATACTGAGCAATCAGAAGAGTTGAGGATTTACATTTATATAGTACAAAATTTTTTAGTCTAATTCATTCAACAAATTAATTAAAAATTTGCATGAAAAAATAGCCCCTAAGTATTAGGGACTATTTTAAGTTATCTTATCGTTTTCTTAAAAGATCTTCACACCTGTTTGGTGGGTTAAGCGGCTTTTGAACCAACAATTTGAAAGTTACACTAACAATCTAATTGGCGGGTCAAGCGGCACGCTTACTACTTACCAATATCTTGAAAGTCCTACCAACCTCAGATTGGTCGGGTTAAGCGGCTTTTGAATCAACAATTTGAAAGTTACACTAACAATCTAATTGGTGGGTCAAGCGGCACGCTTACTACTTACCAATATCTTGAAAGTCCTACCAACCCCAGATTGGGCGGGTTAAGCGGCACGCTTATTCTTTTAAGAATGATTCATAGTTTCTTGCCAACAGGTGAGTTCTAACCTGATTAATCAAGTCAAGAGCTACACCAACCATGATGATTAATGAAGTTGCTCCGATACCTTGTATAGTTTTAATGTTTGTAGCATAACTTGCAAGTGATGGAACAAGAGCAATAATTCCAAGTCCCAAAGCTCCGATAAATGTTGTCTTAGTTAAGATTTTATCCAAAGCTTCGGCTGTTGGTCTTCCAGGTTTTACGCCTGGGATTGATGAACCATATTTTTTTAAGTTGTCAGCAATATCTTTCGGTTGCATGTTCGGCATGATTGATGCATAGAAGAATGTTAATGCAAAAATCAATAAGAAGTACAAGACGTAATAAGCAATTCCGTCAGGGCTCATAAACTGAGTCAAGTGAACGACCATTGTTTTTACGGCTTCGCTTTTGAAGTTAGCTTGTCCTACCAAACTTAAAATTGTTGATGGGAAAAGCAAGATTGCAATCGCAAAGATAATTGGCATTACACCACCAGGGTTTAATTTGAACGGAATATAAGAATTCATTCCGCCATAAACCTTGTTCCCAACTTGGCGTTTAGGGTTAACAATAATTACTTTTCTTACAGCTTCTTGCATAATTACAATGAAAACCATTGCTGCAAAGAAGATTAAAAGCAATACTGCTAATCCTAGTTGCATCATAGAGTTGTTTGCAACAACCTGAGCTGTTCTTGATGCATAAATTGGAATTCCTGATAAGATACCGATAAAGATGATTAAAGAACCACCGTTCCCGATACCTTTTTCTGTCATTAGTTCAGAAATCCACATTACAAGTACAGAACCGGCTGTTAATACGACAATAGAACTAATGAAGAACATTATCGGATTAACATTTGGCAATACAGCTCCCGGTAAATGGTGTAAATATAGCATAAAGATTAAAGATTGGAACGCAGCCAACACAACAGTGAAAACTCTTGTGTACTGTGACAATTTTCGTCTTCCTGCTTCTCCTTCTTCTTTCTGCAATTTTTCCAAAGATGGAATTACAACAGAAACAAGTTGGATAATAATTGATGATGTGATATAAGGTCCGATACCTAATGCGAATATAGAAACCTTGCCCAAAGCACCGCCGGAGAACAAATCAAGAAATCCGATGATGTTGTTTCCCTGAGCAATGTTTGAGAAAATTTGGTTGTTAATACCAAACAAAGGCATTTGAACCCCAAATCTGAATGCGGCAATCATCAGGAAAGTAAAAATAATTTTTTGCTTTAATCCTGACGCGTTCCACATCGACATCAAATCATCTGTTGTAGGCATTCTCATTTGTGCCATTATACTAACTCAACC
>CAKUZO010000051.1 GCA_934717895.1 uncultured Candidatus Melainabacteria bacterium
GCTGTAATTGATATTCCGGAAGAAAAACCTGAAATGCCGGCTATGCCACAAGGTATGGGCGGAATGGGCGGATTTTAATCCAAGAAATGATAAGTTTGTCTAGACTCCGTATCGGAGTCCGGAGTGACGTTAATATTTAACTATTATTTAAAACAGTTGCAATTTTCGTCATTCTGAAAAGACTGAAAATCAAGCGATTAGTGTAGATTTTCGTCTTATTTAGAAACTGGTAGACAGTTATTCAAAATTAAAAGCGTCGCAATCTATAAAGATTGCGGCGCTTTATTATTCTAATTCACCATTTTTAGTCCAAAAATGTTGTCCAGAAGTGGTACTTGGTTCTAAGCTTCTGTATAAATTTCCTTTCCAGAGCTGTCAATTAAATGTATTCCTTCTCTATCTTTCAAAACATGGCATGGAGTTCCATTGTAAATAATCTCAGCACCATTATCCAATTGAGAGAGATCTTTATTATTATGTTTATAATCTATTTCACTTGCGAAATTTTTTGCAAAATTTAATATGCCTCCGGACAAAGGTTTTGGGTTTTCTGAAACAGAAGTGGTTTCAGGATTATCATTGGTTGTATTATCTGTCGTCACCTGTGTTGTATCTGTCTGGGGTGCAGATGCCGACTTATTTGTATTAACCAATGCTAAAGCTTGATTAGGTGTCAAAGTTCTTTGATTATACTTAAACATAAGTAGTGCATCTCCGTCCCTTTCAATATAAAAAGGTTTTAGGCCTGCCGGAATTCCTTCTTTTGCTTCAAGCCCAAGAACTATTTTTACATCTGCTTCAAATTTGCTTTTAGTTTGATATGTGTTTTTGCCTACCGTTGTCATAGTAACAAGTTCTTCGCCTCTTTTTCCGTATTTGTTTACAAGATAGCGAGTTTTTTGTCCATTATCATTTTGCCCGATTTCTATCGTTTGTTTTTGACCGTCAACGTAGCGTGTAAGCTGTTTTCCAGTAGCTACAAGCGGCAATTCCTCAGTTGATTTAACGGTAGTAGCATCATGAAAAATTCTTATTTTAACACTATCAGCTTCCTCTTTTATTGTTTTTTCAGGAACTTCAACAGGGGCAGTAGTCGCCGAAGAAGTAGTAGGAGTAGACGAATGAAGTTTATTTAAAATTAAATTCTTAATTTCATTAAACTTGGATTCCGAAATAGTAACCTTTGTACCTTCTTTAAGGTTCCAGCCGTCAAAGTTTTTAGTTTTGTCATTATATTCAACACTAGCATTTTTAAAGGTTTTATTATTGCCTTGCGAGCTTTTGACGGAAGTTAAAACCTCAGACCAAATATTGGTATCAATTTTCTTTAAGTCATTTTTAGACAGGTTAAGTTCTTTTGCAATCGCTTGTGTAATTCCCTGACCTCTGCCAATGGTTATTTCTGTTGACATCTAGCTCTCCTTATATGCTTCTCTTATATATAAATAAAAACATTTGGGTAGTAAGAATTTCAAAAATCAAAATTTATTTTGAGGGTAAATAATGCCGTAAACCCACGTTACACAACGAATATAGCGAGTTTTAAGTTTTTACAAAACTTTACAAAACAAAGATTGATATAAAAATATCAGGCTACTAAATTTAGTAGCCTGACTGAATCGGTTTATACTTCACCATTTTTTGTACGATATACTCGTTCTTCAGGCAGAGTACTTGCGATATCTGCCGGAGCTTCTTGTTGTGCTTTGTGCTCAGCCAGATATCTACTTTCTGTTTGATATGCATTTTTACCAAATTTTGCAACGGCAACAAGTTTTTCTCCTCTTGTTCCATCTTCATTTACAAGATAGCGAACTTTATTTCCATCTTGATCTTTCGTTATTTCAATTGTTTGTAGATTACCATTAACAACTCTTGTAATTTGCTTTCCTTGTGGCAAATCTTGCAACATTTGCGGTGTTACCGGCAAACCTGCAATTTCTCTATCAGGAACATCAAACTTAGAACTTTTAACTGGTCCTGCAACGACGGCTTCTCCAAGATTTAGATCTCCATCAGCGCCTTTTGAACCCAAAGCCATATAGGCATTTGACCTTAGTAGAGTTTGAATTTCTGCCATTTTTTCTTCGTTAATTGTGATAGTCTCGCCATTTTTAAAATTCCAACCGTCAAAATCTTTTGAAGCAGGGTTGTAGTCTAGTTTACCACCTACAACTTTATCATGGCCTTCATAATATACTCTTGATCCCGGTGTTTCTGAATATACTCCCTGTTGAACTTTTTCTAAAACTTGCCCCCATATCTCTTTGGGTACACTTTTACTCTCGTTTGCGGACAATCCTGCACTATTTGCTAAAGCTCCTGTAATTCCTGAAGCTCCGATTGTGATTTGGATTCCATCTGTCATAATAATCTCCTTTTCTTGTTGCACGCTGTATACTTCTTATGCCCATGTAAAAACATTTCAAAAAGTAGAATTTCAAAAAGCAAAATTGAGCGTTGAAGAAAAGAAATCCTTTAAACCCACGCTACACAAAGAATATAGACATTTTTAAGATTTTACAAAACTTTACAAAAATCAGTTTTTTGTTATCTTTATCATGCAAACAATATACTTGAAAGGTATCTTTCACCTGTGTCCGGCAAAATAACAACAATCAATTTACCTTTGTTTTCTTCTTTTTTACCTTCTTTAAGTGCTGCAAACATCGAGGCGCCAGATGAAATTCCGCATAAAATCCCTTCTTTTTTAGCAAGAAGTCGTGCTGTATCTATTGCGTCTTCATCTTTTATAGGAACAATTTCATCAACAACTCTTTTATCAAAATTTTTAGGCACAAAATTCGCACCTATACCTTGAATACCATGCGCACATGCCGGTTTCCCTGCCAAAACTTGCGACTTATACGGTTCAACAGCAATAATTTTTATATTCGGATTTTTCTTTTTCAAATTACGCCCTATTCCGGAAATTGTTCCACCTGTTCCAACTCCTGCAATTACAATATCAACCTTACCATCTGTATCATGCCAGATTTCTTCGGCTGTTGTTTTTTCATGGATTTCTGGGTTTGCAGAATTTTCAAATTGCATTGGAACAAAAGAATTTGGAATTTCTTTACTCAGTTCAAGAGCTTTGTCAACAGAACCTTTCATTCCCTTTGCTCCCTCTGTTAAAACGAGTTCCGCACCATAAGCTTCCATTAATTTTCTACGTTCAATACTCATTGTTTCGGGCATTGTAAAAATGACCTTATACCCCTTTACAGCACAGACAAGAGCAAGTCCAACTCCCATATTACCGCTTGTTGGTTCAATAATAACTGTATCTTTGTTGATAAGTCCCTGTTTTTCAGCAACATCGATCATATTATAAGCAGGTCTGTCTTTTATAGATCCGGCAGGATTAAAACTTTCAACTTTTGCGACAATACGAGCTCCTTTACAGCCATCTAGTTTATTTATTTGCACTAACGGAGTTTTGCCGATTAATTCTAAAATATTATTTTTTATTTCCATAACCCTACCTCTTTTCTATTTTTGCCAAAAGTATAACACGAAAGAAGATTTAATTTAGAAAACAAAATTATTTCAAATCAATATTTTTTATAAAAGTTTTAGTGAAAAATCGATTGAAATAACCATATAAATTTGTTCCAACCATTTTTAACGATTTGCCGTTTTGGCACATCACAATTATTGTTCTTGATTTGTAATGGGTTCCGATAATAGTTCCTATTTTTGGCTGCATAATCTCATTTTTGGCAAGAATTTTTTGAGTATATTCTTCATCAAAAATTTTTAGTTTATATGGATTTGGAATAAAATATTTCTTACCGTAAGTTACATAACATGGTAGCCAAGGGTGAAACGCACGAATTCTTGCATCTATTTGCTCTGCTGTTTCCTTTTCAAAGTCCAACATCATATCAATCGGCTTTATATTTGGATAATATTGAGCAAAATTTTGGTTTTGTGCTACCGGAATAAGCAATCCATTTTCAAGCTTTGACAAGACATCTGCACACATTTGACGAGCATAAAAAACAGTTCTTTCTCTCAACTCCTTTGACGTATCATTGGAAAAAATATCGATTTCTTTTTGCTCCAAAATACCACCATTATCGAATTTTTCATCTATTAAATGAAACGTAATGCCCGATTTCTTTTCACCATGCAAAATCGTTTGCAAATAAGGATTTGGACCTCTATATTTGGGTAAAAATGAAGGGTGAACATTTACAGATGCAATTGTCGGAATATCAAACACTTCTTTTTTAAGTTTTTCAGACCATGAACCAACAAGCAAAACATCAACATTGAGTCTTAACAGTTCCTTTTTAAAGGCTTCTGAATTTGCAGAACGCAGTTTTATTTCATGTAACTTCTTCTCTTTGATAAGTGTAAAAACAGAAGAAGATTTAAAAAAATCGTAAAATCCTAACACAAATGGCGGGAACTTCATTCGCTCATATCTCATTACTCCAACGACCTCATTCCCTGATAATAGAGTACCTTCTATCAAGTTGGCCAACATATCACCATTGCCGATTATTACTACTTTCATATAAACCTTCCTAAAATTTAATAATGCAGCCAGAAATCATTTTAATACCTGATTTTAGATGCTCTATCCATTTCGCGTTTTTGATCTTTACGCGCGATATCTTCACGTTTATCGTGGATTTTTTTACCTTTCGCAAGTCCTATTTCAACCTTGGCAAATCCATGGCTCAAAAAAACTTCCAAAGGAACTATTGTAAAACTATCTTGCTTCACTTTATTTTGAATTTTTAAAATTTCTTTTTTGGTCATAAGTAATTTTCTTGTACGTTCCGCATCGTGATTAAACCTGTTTCCTTGTTCATAAGGTGAAATATGGCATTTATACAAGAAAATTTCATTGTCTTCAATTTTACAAAAGCTATCTTTTAGATTAATTGCATTTTTACGAATAGATTTAATTTCGGTACCTGTAAGAACAATACCTGCAATATATTTATCCAAAATAGTAAAATCGTGGAAAGCTTTTCTGTTTGTTGTAATAACTTTTTTATCCATAGCCCGATTATACCACAGATTATTCAAATAGAAAACATTTTACTTTGTGTGAGCTACCTTTTTCCGGCGGAATACAAGTTTTACACTTCTCCATAACATAAGGGCACCGTGTATGAAATTTACAACCGTTTGGAAGGTTCGAAGGAGATGGTAAATCCCCTTTCATTATATTTTTAGATTTTTTCTCAACTGTTAGTATTTGCGGAACAGAATTTAAAAGAGCCTTAGTATAAGGGTGATAAGGATTTGCAAAGATTTCTGATGTTTTTCCGATTTCTACAATTTCGCCCAAGTACATAATTGCAACTCTATCAGCCAAATACTCAATAACACTCATATCGTGAGTTATCAAAAGAAATGTTAGCCCGAACTTTTCTTTAAGCTCTTTAATCAAGTTTATAACTTGTGCCTGAATACTTACATCTAGTGCACTCACTGGCTCATCTGCAAGGATAAACTCTGGATTAAGCACCAAAGCTCTGGCTATTGCAATCCTTTGACGTTGTCCGCCGGAAAACTCGTGCGGGTATAAATCTAAACAATTTTCTGAAAGCCCGACAAGTTTTATTTTGTCTTTAACAATATTTAATATCTCACTTTTTGATAAGTTAGTATTAATTTCTAATGGCTCTTTCAAAATCTCCCCAATCTTCATCTTTGGATTTAGACTTGCATAAGGGTTTTGAAAAACCATTTGAATATGTTGACGTAATTCTTTTAATTGCTTTTTGTTCAAAGAAAAAATATTCTGCCCGTTAAAAACAATTCTTCCGGATTTTGCAGGTTCCAAACCAATAATTGCTTTTGCAAGGGTTGATTTGCCACAACCGGATTCTCCCGCAATCGCAAGAATTTCTCCTTTTTGAATTCCAAGAGAAACACCATTTACAGCATGAATAACAACTTTTTCACCAAATATACTTTTATTTGTTGCATATTCTACGGTTAAATTCTCTGTTTTTAAAATCGTATCGCACACCATAGGATTAGTCTAGCTCATTTGTAAAAGAATTGCAATTACTCTTATGATTGAAAAACAATTTGCCAATATAATGGATTAATGATAAAATCATTTTATGCAAGATTTTAAAGAACAAAATGACAAAGAAAGAGCTTATTTTGAACAAGATTTTACGCCTGTAAATATTATATTGCAAAGAGTTCGAAAATCTTTAATTGATGGGGTGCCGTTTTCTATTAAAGATTTAGATTTAAAAGAAATCCTAAATTTTAATAAAGCTGAAACCCTTGTTTATATAACACTTTTTCAATCAGGTCAAAAGTTTATTCGATATGGAAGCAAAAGAGTTGATTTTGAAACAACATTAAACCGAGATGTTGAAATGTTGCGAAAAAATAAACGTTTTGAGAATTTTAATATTGCAGATGAAAATAGTTGTCGAATTATGCTGGAATTTGTAATTGACAGACATCAAATTTCGCCTCAACACCTGAATTCCGAAAGATTTGACGAATCACGATTTGAAATAGGAATAAACGGTTTGGAACTTAGAAAAGACGGGATTTCTTACTATTACATGCCAACAGATGCCGTTGTGTTGAGTCACATGGGGTTGCGTTCCGCTCTGGAAACTCTCGTCAAAAAAACTCCTATCGGGAAACTTTCTAACAGTCGTTCTAAAAGAATAGAGCTGCTTGCACAATCAAAAGATTACGAATATTATTTGTTTAGAAGTCGTGCTTTTATTACTTACAAAAACGAGTGTATTCCGCTTTACAGAGGGAATATTCGTTATACAGAATTTAGTTATGATGTACTTTTTAATCAGGTTATTAAGTCAGCAGATTGGCTTTTGGCTAATATGTATGATGATGGCAGGTTTTTGTATTACTATGATTGTTGCGAAGACAACTACAAAGATCACGAACACCCAAATCGCCCTGAAAACAATCTTTACTATAATGATTTACGACATTGTGGCGGAATTATTGCATTAATCAGAGCTTATGAATTAACGTCCGATGAAAAATATATTAAAGCTGCCAAAAAGGCGGTTGATTGGAGTATTTCAATATCTAAGGCTCATGAAACTGAGTGGGGTAAAGGATATTATGCTTTTTACAATAGAAAATCAAAACTTGGCGGAACCGGTGTTTTACTTGTTGCGATGATGCAGTATCGATCATTTACCGGTGACAAGTCTTATGATGAATATATTAAAGGATATGCTCGCCACATTATGAGTCGAGTATATGAAAACGGAGAAATTTTAGGTTATTATATTCACCCGCAATTTCAAGACGGTCAACCACTTATTAATATGACTGACGAAGAGAGAAAAGCTACATTTTCTTTCTATTATCCGGGGGAAGCACTTTTAGGATTGGCTCTCTTTGCTAACAATTTCTTAGATGATGAAAATCTTGCGAAAGAAGTTCGCAAGGTTGCAAAAAAAGCACTTGATTGGATTGTTGATGAAAGACCTAAAATATATGCAGATTTGTTTACAGCTCTTCCATCTGATGCGTGGTTAATGCAGGCTATTGAAGAGTGGGCAAAGGATAAAGATTTTCAAAAACAGAATTACATTAATTTTGTCTTTACCGATGCAGCAACAATGGTTGAAAAAACATACAGACATGATGATTCTCCGTATATCGATTATGAAGGCGGATATTATTATGAATATGGCGATCACTATTTCCCAGATGGAGCCCGTTCGGAAGGTTTGATAGCAGCATATTATCTTGCGAAGTTTTTGAATATGGATAATCTTGCAAAAAAACTTCTCAATGCTTGTAAACGAGTGGCGATGTGTCAATTCCATTTGTTTAATGATGAAATAAACAATTATTCTCATAAAAACCCCGAACGTTCATTAAACTCTATCCGATTTAAAGCGACAAGACAGTGGGTTCGAGTAGATTCTATCCAGCATGTGTCATGCTTCTTTGCAAGATTGTATAAGGCGGAGAATTAAGATGAGTCACAAAAAATTAAAATGGACTATGTTTGTAATTACGGCGGTTGGAAACTTTATCGCCATGCTTGATTCTACAACGGTTAATTTAGCTCTTTATCCGATGGCTCGTGATTTACACGTAACAATGGGTGAAATCCAGTGGGTAATGATTGCATACATGCTCGTTTTGACTGTATTTTTGCCATTTTTCGGGAAATTAGGGGACATTTTCCCTAAAAACAAACTTTACGCATTTGGTTTTTTCTTGTTTGGACTTGGAGCTTTTTTAAACACAACAGCTTCATCTTTTCCACTTTTACTTGCATTCAGATGTCTTGAAGCACTTGGGGCTTCGATAATGCTTTCTAATGCACAGGCAATTATTGCCTCAATTTTCAAAAATGAACGTCGAGGCAAAGCTCTTGGCTTAAATGGCTGTATTGTCGCAATTGGCGGTATGAGCGGACCTGCACTGGGCGGGATTTTGATTAATTATTTTGGCTGGCATGCAATTTTTGTTCCTTGCATAATTGTTGCGATATTTGGCGTAATTTATGCGTATAGAATGCTTCCGAGGAGCGTTAAAACAAATATTAAAAACTTCAAATTTGACTATCGAGGATTTATATATTTTACAGTCAGTTTGTTTGCGTTGTTGCTTGCAATATCAGAAGGACATACTTGGGGTTGGAATTCTCTCAGGATAATTGTTCTTGGTGTGTTGACGCTTGTTTTTGGTGCTCTTTTTTATATCCGAGATCACAAAATCAGTTATCCTTTGATAAATTTTTCAATGTTTAAGATCAGACCTTTCACATTTGGGAACCTTGCTGTTATGACTTCATATATGGCAATGTACACAAACAGTATTTTGCTTCCGTTTTTCTTGCAAGAAATTTTAAAATATAATGCACTTGTTACAGGTTTGTTAATATTACCATACTCGTTAACTCTCGCAATTACGGCACCAATTGCCGGCAGATTGTCCGGAAAATATGGAAGTCGCCTTTTGACAGTTGCGGGACCTGCAACATATTGTGTGGCTCTTTTGATGTTTACCTTGTTTGACAAACACGCAGCGATGTGGCAAATCGTTTTTGCATCAGGTGTTATGGGAATAGGCAATGGACTTTTTCAATCCCCGTCTAACAATGCAATTATGACAAGTGTAAAACGTAGTGAACTCGGACTCGCATCAGGAATTTTAGCATTGGCTCGAAATCTTGGTAATATCTTAGGGGTTGCAGTAACGATTACATTATTTGAAACTTTCAGACATTTGTTTATTGAGCATGGGCAAATTTACGAAAACGCTTTCTTGAATTCATACAGAACTACAATGTGCTTTGGTATTTTCTTTGGCTTAACCTGTTTAACATTCGCTTTTGTCGCATATAGAGAGAAAGCTTAATAATACCACAACCACTTTTTAGTAAACGATTTTGCATCTATGTCTCTTAGCTTTTTTGCATCTAAAATTTACAAAATCTTAACTTGAAAAATTGTTATCAGTGATATAAAATACAAGTGTAAATTTTACACTAATGTTACTCAAATATAGATAGTAGGGAAATATGACAACACATAACGAAAATATTAGAAATATTGCGATTATCGCACACGTTGACCACGGTAAAACAACACTTGTTGACTGCTTGTTGAAACAAGCCGGAGCTTTTCGTTCTAATCAACAAGTTCAAGAAAGGGTTCTTGATAGCAACGATTTGGAAAGAGAACGTGGGATTACAATTCTTTCTAAAAACATTTCAATTAATTATAAAGATACAAAAATCAACGTAGTAGATACCCCGGGTCACGCTGACTTTGGTGGTGAAGTTGAGCGTGTATTAGGTATGGTAGACGGTGCTCTTCTAATTGTAGATGCAGCAGAAGGGCCTATGCCTCAAACAAGATTTGTACTTTCAAAAGCTTTAGAATTAGGTTTGAGAATAATTGTTGTAATCAACAAAATTGACAAACCGGCAGCAGAACCTTTGACAGCTTTGGATAAGGTTTTCGATTTGTTCACTGAATTGACAGATAGAGAAGATTTAATCGACTTCCCTTATATCTTTGCAAGCAGCTTGAACGGCTTTGCTATCAAAGATTTGGACGATGAAAGAAAAGACATGGTTCCACTTTTGGATAGTATTTTGGAAAACATTAAACCGCCAAAAGGAGATGCAGACAAACCGTTTCAATTCCGTGCTACAACACTTGATTACAACGAATATGTTGGTAGAATTGTTATCGGACGTATTGAAAACGGTAAGGTTAAATCTCAAGAACAAGTTTGCGTAGTTCACGCAGATGGCAGTCAAGAAAAAGGTAAAATTACAAAACTTTTCGGTTTTCACGACTTAGGACGTACTGAAATTGAAGAAGCTTTTGCAGGTGATATCGTTGGTATTGCTGGTTTTGGAGATATTCAAATCGGTGAAAGTATTTGTTCATTGGCAGATCCACAACCATTACCTTTGATTAAGGTTGACGAACCGACTTTGCAGATGAATTTCTCTGTAAATGACAGTCCATTTGCAGGTACAGAAGGTAAATTTGTAACTTCAAGACAATTGAGAAAAAGACTTTACGACGAACTTGAAAAGAACGTAAGTTTGAGAGTTGAAGATACTGATTCAACAGATGTATTCAAAGTTTCAGGCAGAGGCGAACTTCACTTAGGCATATTGATTGAAACGATGCGTCGTGAAGGTTATGAATTCCAGGTTTCTAAACCGGAAGTAATTTATAAAAATGTCGACGGAGTCCACTGTGAACCTTATGAAAACTTGATTGTTGATGTTCCGGAAGGTTATGCAGGAAGTTGTATTGACAGACTTGCAGGCAGAAAGGCTGAAATGCAAGAAATGAACAATGCAAAAGGCAGAACAACAATGACATTCCATATTCCGGCTCGTGGTTTGATTGGTTTCAGAAGTGAATTCATCAGAATGACTCGTGGTGAAGGTATTATGTACCATACTTATTTGGAATACAGACCTTTTGCCGGTGATATTCCTCGCCAAAGAAACGGTTCAATTATTGCGCACGAACAAGGAGAAGCAATTCCTTATGCATTGGCTCAGTATGAAGATCGTGGCGTATTCTTTGTAACTCCAAAAACAAAAGTTTACCGTGGAATGATTATCGGAGAATGCAACAAACCGCAAGATATTGTAGTTAATATTTGTAAAACAAAAAAATTGACTAACATGCGTAGTGCAACAGCTGATGTAATGGTTACATTGCAAGCTCATAAGGAAATGTCTTTGGAAGAATGTATGGAATACATCGGAGATGATGAGTTGGTTGAAATCACACCGGAAAATGTAAGAATTAGAAAAGCTGACTTAACAAGAAAAATATATAACTAGTTTAAACACTACTAATTTGACAAATAAAACGTCCTTACATCATGTGAGGACGTTTTTCACATTAACTTTTATTATAAATCCATATTTTTCAAGACATTCAAAAAATTTTTTATGCTAAAATTTTTATAAGGAGGATTAGAATGCAAGAAGGACTATTTATTACTTTTGAAGGCCCAGACGGCTGTGGAAAAACAACCCAAATGAATTTATTAGCACAATATTTTGAAAAAAAGGGCAAAAAGGTTGTACTAACAAGAGAACCCGGCGGAAAGGGACTTGGAGAAAAAGTCCGAGAAATTTTACTTAATTACGACGGAGAAGTTTCTGACAGATGTGAATCCTTCTTATTTTTAGCTGATAGAGCGCAAAATATAGATATAATCGTTAAACCAGCTGTCAAACAAGGAGAGATTGTTTTATGTGACAGACACATAGATTCAACAGTTGCGTATCAAGGTTACGGCAGAGGGCTTGATATAAATGAAATTAACATGTTAAATAACCTTGCAACAGGAGGTAAAAAGCCCGATTTGACACTCGTTTTTGATGTTGATGTAGAAACCTCAATGAAACGAGTAGGCAAAGAAAAAGATAGAATGGAAAGTGCCGGAATTGAGTTTCATAATAGAGTTAGAAACGGCTATCTTGAACTTGCAACACAAGAACCAGACAGAATTAAAGTTCTTGATGCGACAAAAACAATTGAAGAAATTCATAAAAAAGTCATAGAAATTATTGAAAAATTATAACAAATTTTTTAATTTAAAAAATTTATCTATTGTAAATTTACATTATTATTTTAATAGTTTCTCGGCGGAGCAACCATACCCGAAATCATCTCCATCACAAGTACCATTTCCGTATGTACAAGTTACCCAATAACAATCAGCAGCTCCCCAATTTAGGAGTCGTCCTTTGGCTGGTTTTATGGCGTACTTTTCGTGGTTAAAAATTGCAAAGAATATATCTTTCCCATATGTATTCGGTTTATTAATCCCATTTACATCAAAATATAAAATACTCTTATTAGCAACGCTATCTACGCAAAAAGTTGTACCACTTGTCAATAACATACAGACTGCACCACCACCGTAAGCTGTTGGCGCAGAATAAACCATCACTCCACCTTTTTCGTATATATAAACTCCTCTTCTCCAACAACCTTGTTTTATCCCTTTGTGTGCTTCGCAAACTTTGTCTATTTGCAGATATCTTGCAAATGCTTCTCCAACTTTTTGTTCAGTTGACAAATCTTCATTATTTTGCGACATCAATAGAGTAGCGTTCGCCACATCTGAATATGCCTTTTTCCACGCAGTAGTGAGTTGCTTTTCTTGATAATTTTGAATAACAGACGGAAGCGTTAATGCTGCAACAACACCAATTATACCGAGAGTGATGAGAACTTCTGCCAAAGTAAACGCAGATTTTTTATGTAGGTCGGCATTGCGAAATTGCGGACGAGTGGGTAACTCGGGGAGCGAGGAACGAAATTCATATCTGCGACAGCAATATGAATGGCAGTTCCGAGCGAGAAGCAATTTCA
>CAKUZO010000052.1 GCA_934717895.1 uncultured Candidatus Melainabacteria bacterium
AAGTTGCACCTAACGGAAGTACGAAACTTGAAATTTTGTGAGAAATTCCTCGTTTTTCGCAACATGCAATTGTCAAAGGTAATGTTGCAGAAGAACTTGCCGTTCCAAATGCAACCATCATAGCTTCTGCAATTGCAGAATATAACATAACGATATTTACCTTAGAGAAAAATCTCAAAAATAGCGGATAAACCACACAAAGTTGAAGCATAAACCCAACAAATAATACAAATAAATATTTAGAAATACTATTGAAAATATCAATACCGAAACTTGAAACAGCACTTGCAGTCAAAGCAAAAACACCGGGAGCAGCAAAGTACATAATCCAGTCGGTAATTTTCATAGTTGCCGCAAAAACAGATTCAAAAAACGAAACAATCGGACGGTTCACATCGCCAACCTTTGCAAGCGCTATTGCAAAAAGTAATACAAATACAATAATTGGAACCATATCACCTGATGCAAATGAGTGCATAGGATTATTCGGAATAAAGCCAAGGAAGATATTTAGAATATTTCCTTGTTGTTGCGCAACGGCAGATGCAACTGATGTCTGAACTTCACTTGCGGCATTTTGAGTAATATAATGCGCAGCACCAAGTCCAGGTTTAAAAATTAACGCAAGAACCGCACCAATAGCAACGGCAGCAGTTGTAATAATTCCGTAATACGCAATCATCTTAGTTCCAAACTTGCCAAGCTGTTTGTTGTCGCCAATACTCGTAATTCCGATTACAATTGCAGAAACAACCAACGGAATAACAACCATCTGAATTAATCTGATAAACACTTGACCGATAAACGTTAAAATTGTTGATACAAGCGGATATTCGTGACCGTGCAAGAAAATTCCAACAGCGATACCGAGAATAATCCCAAAGAAAATGTGCCAATTTCTCTTAATTCCAAGCCCGAGGGCGATAAGAATTTGCATGTGTAATTTCATATATAATCCTCTTTCTAAATATCGTTACTCATCAATTATACAACTTTTTATTCAAAATTTCAAACATTTTAGACAAAAATCGTAGGTTTGAGGGATAAACTTAACCTGTTTTCCTAAACCCATAATCTTTTGAAATAGTACGCCCGATTGATCTGATTTTTCCGCCAATACAATTGTAACATTGGGACGGGTTTTCATTTATACAAATTTTATTCGGATAAATCTCATATTTTGCCCGATATTCTGTTGTTGTTACATTTGGCATAACAACGTTTGCGCCACTTTGTAACGCAATAATTCTACCGTTCGGATTTAATGTTTCCATAGCTGTTGTCGCAGGAATATTAATATTTTTCAGCAAAATTCTTGTCAACGCCATAACCTTCAAAGCAAGCGTAAAATTGCCGTTCGGCATATCTTTCAACGGCGTATGAGGGTGTGCGATAAACGGTCCAATTCCAATCATATCCGCATTTATCTCTTTGAAAAACAAAATATCGTCCGCAAGTGATTCAACTGTTTGTTCCGGAAGTCCGACAAGGCAACCTGTTCCGACTTCATACCCGAGTTTTTTCAAATCTTTCAAGCATCTTACACGATTTTCAAAACTCATATTAGGGTGCATTTTTTTGTATAAATCCTTGTCGGTCGTTTCAATTCTAATCAAATACCTATCTGCACCGCAATCTCTAAACGCTTTGTAATCCTCAAAACTTCTCTCTCCAATGCTCAAAGTCAGCGCCACATCAAACTCTTTAATCCTTCTGATAATGTCACAAAGAATTTCTTTGGTATAAAACACATCTTCACCAGACTGCAAAACTATCGTTTTATAGCCCATTTCTACTGCTTTTTGGGCATATTTCACAATATCATCTGGCAAAATTCTGTATCTATCAAGTTCTTTATTTTCGCACCTTAACCCACAATATTTGCAAAAACAATGACAAATATTAGAAAACTCTATTAACCCACGCAAATGAACTTCATCACCGACATTTTCACGACGGACTTTATCCGCAAGCGAAAATAACCATTCGTTTTGGCTGTCGTCTTTCAAAATATCCACAATCTCTTTTTTGGTAAATTCTGCCATTTATTTTCCAAACTTTCTCTGCATTCCAAGTTTAATTAATTTATTTTGCAAACTAAATGGCAATTTCGCAACAAGTTCTGCAAACATTGCATCGCGTCCGACAGTATATGAAGGTTTTGGGTTATCCAAAGCATCAGCCTTCAAAATCACATCGACAACTTTTTGCACATTTAAGCCTTTTTGTCCGTTTTTATGGGCATTTTCAACCATATATTTCATTTCTTTATCATAGCCGACACAATTTTCGATAGCCGACTTATTGAGCTCAATCGATTTGTCCCAAAGCGGAGTTGCAATAACCCCGGGTTTTATAGAAACGACTTTCAAACCGGACTCCAAAGTCATTGCGTTGAACAAAATGTCCAAAGCTCTTTTGGAAGCGCAATAAGGTGCCACAAACGGGAATATTCCAAAACTTGACATAGAACTGATATTTATAACTTTTCCATTATTCAAAATCGGTAAAAGTCTTTGCGTAAAATCAAGATGAGCGAATGTATTAACCTCAAACTGTTTTCTGATATCATCAACAGAAAGTTTTTCAACAACACCTGCAACAACGCACCCTGCAACATTAATCAGGGTATCAACCTTGTCTGTTTGAGATTTGATAAACGCAGAAGCCTGTGCAATACTGTCTTTTCGTTCCATATCAATGTAGAAAGGGATTGCGCCAAGTTTTTGCAAGTTTTCAACGTATTTTTCATTTCTATAACCGGCAAAAACTCGATTATCTTTTGAAAGCTGTTCTACAAGAACTTTCCCAATACCTGATGTTGCGCCTGTAATTACGTAAGTTTTCAAAGTTTTCCTCTTTCTCTAATCTGACATGTAAGAGCTGAATAGTGGCATATACAATGCAAGAGCCAATGTCAATACGATACTACCGATTACGATAAGCATTATCGGCTCAATCATCTTAGTCATTGTATCAATGATGCCGTCAAGTTTTTTATCAATAAAGCTTGTAGCTTGCAAAAGCATATCACCCAAACGACCTGATTGTTCACCTGTTGCAATCATAAACAAAATCATCTTAGGCATAACACCAGTCGAACGCAATGCAATAGACAAGTGCTGACCTTGTTGAACTTTTTGAGTCGCTGTTTCAATTTTTGTTTTCAACGTATGGTTTGTCAAAGTCACGTTTGCCAAATACAAACATTCAATAATCGGAACACCGGCATCATAAGCAACCTGCATTACCGCAATAAAGTTGGCAAAGTTTGAATATTGAACCAAATCCGAAAGTAGGGGAACTTTCAAAACAATTTCATCAATTTTTCGTTTACTAGGTTGCCATCTCGTAATAAATGCGAAAAATCCGCCGATTGAACCTAAAATAAGCGGAACAAAGAACCAATAAGTTTTCAAGAAAATACCTGCATCCATAAGAGTTTGCGTAATCCAAGGCAATTCTTTTCCCATATTATCAAACATGTCTTTAAATACCGGAAATACAAACATTAACATAACAAGGACAATAATTACAGCCAAAATGATAACGAACATCGGATACATCAATGTTCCAATTACTTTTCCTCGAATATTTGCTTGTTTTGTTAGCAATTCCAATAAACGTTGCAAAGTTTTTTCAAGTTCACCGGAATCTTCACCGGCTTTTACCAAACCGATATAAATCTGTCCAAATTGTTCGGGATATTTTGCAATCGTATCGGCAAATGTCGCACCTGCCATAATCTGTCTTCGGAGTTCTTGTGCTACAAGTCGAACTTTCAATTTGGCAGCATCATTTTCAATAAACATCAAAGATTCAATAATCGGAATCCCGGCTTGTGCCAAAATCTGCATGGTTGACGTAAAATCCATTCTATCTTGTAAACCGAGTTTTTGAATTTTACCACCCTTGACTTTTACACTTGCTTC
Organism: uncultured Candidatus Melainabacteria bacterium; assembly: GCA_934717895.1. Lineage (GTDB taxonomy): Bacteria > Cyanobacteriota > Vampirovibrionia > Gastranaerophilales > Gastranaerophilaceae > Stercorousia. The sequence goes on from CAKUZO010000052.1 coordinate 3,933, forward strand.
TTTCTCTTCTTCTTTTGATTTTTCTTCGTAAACCTTAGTTGGGAGAAAGCCGAGTTTTTTAATATTTGCACGAGCTTCCCTAAGATCGCCCGCTTCGACCTTTCCTTTTACGATATCTTTATTGTTTTTTAAAGCGATATAATTATATATTGCCATTGCATCTCCTATTCATTAACAACACCTAGGACTCTGACGAATTCGTCTATTGTTGTTTTTCCATCTAAAATATGTTTTATACAAGATTGGTGTAAAGTCGTCATACCATTACGAACTGCCGCTTCTTCAATTTCTAAGTCATGTGCACCCATTGCAACTAATTTTTTAATTTCTTTGTTAATTGCCATAATCTCATAAACACCAAGTCGGCCTTTATACCCTGTAAAATCACATTTGCTGCAACCTTTTGCACGATATATCGGCTTTTTCATGAATTTTTGAATTTCTTCTTCATTCGTCATTATTTGTCGAGCTTCATCACGCGTTGCAAAATATTCTTCTTTGCAATCATCACAAAGACGTCTAACAAGACGTTGAGCAATTACACCTGACAAGGTTGAAGAAACCAAATAATCTTTTGCTCCCATTTCAATCAAACGAGTAACTGTTGCGGCAGCCGAATTTGTGTGAACCGTACTTAATACCAAGTGACCTGTTAGTGCGGCAGAAATCGCAATTTCCAATGTTTCGTAGTCACGGATTTCACCAACTAGGATAATATCAGGGTCCTGTCTTAAAATAGCTCTCATACAAGATGCAAAAGTAATGCCGGCTTTTGCGTTAATCTGTGACTGGTTAATACCTTCCAACTTAATTTCTATCGGGTCTTCAATTGTTGTAATGTTTACATCTTCATCGTTCAAACTCTTCAAAACAGAATATAAAGTTGTTGTTTTACCGGAACCGGTAGGACCTGATGTCAAGATAATTCCGTTAGGACAACTTACCATTGTTTTAATTTTTTCAATGTCTTGCGGAGATCCTCCAACCAAGCTGATATTTTTATCCGCAGCATTCAAGCTCACAGCAGGCGCTAGTACACGAATACAAACCTTTTCCTTTCCAGATACCGGTAATGTGTTAATACGGAAATCATAAGAACCATTTTTGTACTTAATAGAAAAAGTACCGTCTTGAGGTCTTCTATGTTCTGCAATGTTCATTCTTGACAAAACTTTAAAACGGGCAATTACCTGAGTTTCTACCTTTGGCGGAATATCTAAAACTTTTTGTAACATACCGTCTTTTCTGTATCTTACAATATAGCCCTTAAGCCTTGGTTCAATGTGAATATCGGAAACTTTATTGTCAATAGCGTTGGTGATAATTTGGTTAACAAATGTTGCAACAGAGCCGGTTGAATCTTTCAACTGTTTATCAACCATTTCTGCTAACGACTCTTCAACCTCAAATTCGTCTGCTTCGCTTTCAATTTGTTTGATTACTTTTTCAGTTTCCTTCTTTTGTTCACTGAAAAATGTATTCAATGAGTTTTGAAACTCATAATGAGTCATCAAAAGTTGCTTAGGATTTTGCCCTGTCATATAAATAATGTCTTTTAAGACATCAGGTTTAACAGGTGTTACAACCCCTAAAATTAATGTTTTACCATCAGAAGATATCGGAATGATTTTATTTGCTCTAATAAAATCTTCCGGCAACATTTTTACATACTTATCCTGAGATGCAAGTTGTTCTGGCGTAACCAAATCATAGCCGGTTTGTAAATGAAGAATTTCTTTCAACTGATCAAGCGTAATAAAACCGAGTTTAAACAAAGTCGAACCAATCGGAATTCTTTGCCTTTTACTTTCGGCTAAGGCTTGAAGTAATTGGATATCATTAATATATCCTTTTTGAATTAATAATTCACCTAGTTTTACTTGTTTAAATGTCCCGTCATCACTACTATCTTTCTGCATTTCAGTTTTTAAGAAAGACATTAGTTCTTTTAAATCATCTTCTGAAACAGGAATATATTTAATTTGATTAGGAAATGTTTCGTGTAATTTTGTATTTATAACTTCTCTATCAGAAGCAGGTTCAATAGCAACAAACAAAAAATTATCCTTAACACAAAGTGGAACAAAGTTATATTGTTCCATTTGTGTAATATCTAATTTATCCAGTATCTCTTTGTTGATACTGCTTTTCAGTCTTTTTAAAACTTCATTCATGTTTGTTGTTTTTTATGTTTTATAATGCATCGGTTCCTACTGCATCTTCTGTATCCGTAACAATCTTCGGAGTAATCATTATTACCATTTCATTTTTTTGCTTTTTAGAACTTGAACTTCTAAACATAGACCCGATCACCGGAAGATCTCCTAAAACAGGGACTTTACCAACACTTTTTTGTTCTTCTTCGTTAATCATACCTGCAATAACAAGAGTTTCTCCATCTTTAATTCTAACATTTTTCAAATCAAGATTTCTGTGAGAAAGCAATGTTGCTGCGGTATAAGGGCCGATACTATCTTTCGCATCTAGTTGCGACAAAATAGTAGAATATTCTGGTTTAATGTTCATTGTAACATATCCGTCAGGACTTATAAATGGAGTAATTGAAATCTTAATACCGGCATCACTACCAATATTATATGTCCTTGTCGCAATTGTACCACCGGTGTATGCACTCTGTTCAGAAGAAGTTGATTCTACATAATCTTGTGTAATATCAATTGTAGATTCTTCACCATTGGTTACTAAAATACGAGGATTTGCAACTACTCTACCTTTTGAATTTTCTACTAAAAAGTTTACAGCATAAGAAATAGTCATTGGACCTTTGTACATCTTTAAAGGATCTTTTTGAGTCGCTGCTCCATCTTTAACGTCCCAAACTTCTTGTTCTTTTCCTTTAAAGAATACTGGATATACTGGGTGAGTTCCTGTATTTGAGCCATCAAAAGTTGCTGAGAATACGTTACTCAAGAATGTCCATTTATTTGATAAAGATTTACTACCGCTTTCGTTCAACTCAACAATAGAAACCTCTAAATATGCTTGTGGCTGTTTTTTATCAGTATCTTTAATAAAGTCTGAAATCATTTCAAGCTGGTGTTCAGAGCCACCTATAACATTAATTGTACCTAATTGTGGATAATAAGCTACTGCCATATTTTGTAAACCAAAAGATGATACTGAACCACTTAATTTTCCATCAATAGTACAAGCAACAGTACCGCCATTCAATGTCAAGCTACCACCTGATGAACCGCCACTACTTCCGCTACTGCTTCCGCTATCACTTGAACTTGAAGATTCACCGTCTGAGCCGCTGTCAGATGCCGCACCGGTCATAATTCCGGCTGCCCCACCTGTTGAAGACCCACCAGATGAAGAACTACCAGACGAAGAGCTGCTACCGGCTGAATCGCCAGAAGTTGCAGGAAGCAACATATTACAAATCATATCAGCCATTTCAGCAGGAGTTGTGTAATTTACCTTATAAACAGTAGTTTTAGGCTTTCTATCAAATTGAGCAACTACTTTTTTAGCAATTTGAACATCAGCTTTTGAACCAAATACGATTAATTCGTTTGTAGTCGGATTTGTAGAAACAATATCCGTATCAGAAAGTCCGGCTTTGTGCATTGCATAGATGTTTTTATTCAAGAACTCTGCAAGAGCAGCAGCACTAACGTATTTAACAGGAATTAATGTCATATCTTGCTTCGCGAAATTAAATCCTGAAGTGCCGGCTTTTGCAACAATTAACGTACCATCATCAACTGCATAGTTCAAATCATTGATTTCCATAACCATATCAAAAGCTTTGCTTAAAGGTACATTTACCAAATCAAGAGTAACTTTTCCAGAAACAGAATCATGGAAAACTATATTCATGCCTGCTTTATCAGCGAACATTCTCAAAACCTGCTTTACATCTGAATCTCTTAAACTTATGCTTATTGCAGGATTTCTCTTAACAAAACTAACATCACCCTTCAATCTGAGTGAAGTTTCTCCTTGTTGAGTATCTCTCAACGCAGGTTTTGTTGTCCCTGTCATTGGATTTTCCATCGCAAATGCAGCCATAAGACCATTTGATAACACAAATGATGATAACATCATGCCTGCAATAATTTTTTGTTTTATCGTATTATTCATATTTGCTCCCGCTTGTATTAATTATCGTTTATTTCCGCCAAATTTTCCGTTTAAATTTGATATCGCGTTAAAGTTCAAACCGTTTTCTGTAAACATTTCACCGACGCTAGCTTTATACACATTTGAACCGTATTGAACAGTAACAGTTTCTCGTCCAATAGACAAGATTTTGTAACCGTTAACTATATCACCGGCTCTGACTAAATAATCCGTATCGCTTATGTTCAAAATAGCAGAAGGATTATATTTGTCATACATAATTCCTGATACTTTTGTTGTCATAACAGCAGTTGCAGTAGAATCAACTTTTAAGCTTTCAGGAGGAGGCATCAAGTAGCTTGCATAAGACGGTTTAGGTTTTGCCTTAGCCTTCGCCCTCACTGCTGCCGCATCTCCCTCCGGCAAGAATGGATCTGAACGCCCCATATCTTCAACCGACATTGCGACCATAGCGCCACTGTTTGACATACTTTGATCCGAAACAACAGAAACATCATCAGGTGCAATTGCAGCATTAACACCATCATTACCAACCTTTACCGTATCTTGTTGAACTTCTTCTGTCGATGCATCTGGCAAACTTGTTACATTATCATCTGAGGCATTATTACCTTGTGTACAACCTGATGTGTTTATCATAACAACAATCAACAACAAGCCTACCAGGATTGCTCCAATTTTTTTGTTTAAGCTCCAAAAGCCATCTTTATATGTTTCTTCTTGAAATCTGGTTATAAAATTTTTACTCACTTGCCACCTATTCTTTTTGCATCCTACATCATTATAGTGGATTATACTCAATATGAGTATCAACCAAATAGTTGATTTAATGAAATCAAACACACACTATCAACTAACTTGATTTTAGCATATTTATATAAATGTGGCAAAATTGTCAAAAATATTAAGCAATTAAGATCACAGTCCAAAATAGATACGCAAGACTTCCCCAAGTAGTACACCGCAAACAATTTAGCAAAAAACAGACCCGAATTTTCAAGGTCTGTTTTTATTTTTGTATTTTTTTGTAAACTATGCTTGGATTGAAGAATTAGCAATAATTTCCATTTCTTCCAATGAAGCATAAACTGCATGGCAACCGCAATCTACATACAAGATTTGACCAGTTGTACCTGTTGATAAATCTGATGCCAAGTAAAGACCTGCTTTACCAACATCTTCCAAAGCAACATTGCGTCCAAGAGGAGCTTTTGCAACAGCTGCTTTAAGCATTTTGTCAAATCCTGAAATTCCTTTTGCTGCAAGAGTTTTAACAGCGCCGGCAGAAATACAGTTAACTCTAACACCTTTTTTACCAAGGTCTGCTGCCAAGTATCTCATTGAAGATTCAAGAGCTGCTTTTGCAACACCCATTACATTGTAGTTTGCAACTACATATTCAGAACCTAAGTAAGTCAATGCAAATACTGATGCACCTTCATTCAAGATAGGTTCAGCGTGTTTGCAAAGTGAAATTAGAGAGTAAGCGCTAACGCCCAAAGCTAAATCCCAACCTGCACGAGATGTGTCGATAAATCTTCCTTGCAAATCTTCTTTTGCGGCAAATGCAACAGCGTGGATTACGAAGTCTAATTTTCCGTAAACTCTTTCGCATTCTTTGAATACAGCAGCAACTTCGTCGTCTTTTGTAACGTCGCAACTCATAATAACTTTTGCGTCCATACCTTCTGCGATAGGTCTAACACGTTTTTCCATAGCTTCACCAGCGTATGTAAAAGCGATATCAGCACCAGCTTCATAAAGTTGTTTTGCAATAGCATAAGCAATCCCGTGAGTATTAGAAACTCCGAAAATTACACCTTTTTTACCTTCCATCAGTTTCATAAGTTATATCTCCCTCTTTTAACTAACTAAAATACCTAACTATCGTAACATGAACAGAAAAAAATGGCAATAACGGAAGTGAAAGGTGAAAAGTGAAACGTGAAAAGACCAATACAGGTGCTATTGCACCAAAGTTATTTTTGAACGAAGTGAACTAAATGGACTTTTCACTTCTCACCTTTCACTTTTTATGAAATTATGAACATTTGTAACAACATGCAAGTAACCTGAAATCACAGGCTCTCAGAATTTTTTATTTATATAAGAGAGTAAAAAACGAGAGCTAATTATGGGTATTTCTAACGTAAACAATCTAAATAAAATAGATTTAACCAAATTAAATTTTGGCTCTAAAACTGTGAAAACAGACAATAGACCGTCATATTTAAAAATGACAGGTTCTATTTTTAATGCTCCCGGAGTTTCATCAAACACCAACACACTTAATGATATAAATACAAATAAAGCTTTAAGTGAACTTAAAGCAAGACCTTCTGCAACAAGAAAAACTTCTTCTAAAACTACTTCTAATGATAAAGAAAATACCGATATTTCAAGTGCATCAGAGGGTAAAGCAGCAGCTGCAAATGCTGATAATCAGGCAAGCAAGGTTAAAGCTCAAACATCTGAGATGAAAACTTCTGAAAAAAAAGTGCAAAAATACAGTGCTGATGCTAAAAAACAAGAAAAGAAAGCTGAAACAGAAGACAAAAAATTTAAACAAACTTTAAAAGCTCAAGAAAAAACTTTAAAAGATAACAATCTAAAACTTCAAAAAGCTGTTCAAGAAAACCTTGAAACTCAAAACGAAATTACAAATGCTCAAAATGAGTTGGATAGTCTTTTAGGTCAATCTTCTTTTTCTATCGGTGGAAACAACGGATCTGCTTCCGGCAACAATTCTGGTAGAATTCAAGAACTTCAAACAATTATCGGCTCAAAATTAAATCTTATTCAAAATAATGGTAAAACAATTTATTCATTGCAAAGAAGTTCTTCAAGAACTTTGACTAAAATGAATACTACAAATAGAAATTATGTTAGAACCCATAAACATAATATGAAAAATGTTGCATCTACTCAAACAAAAGCTGCAAAAGTTGCTCAAACAGCTCAAAAATTTGAACAAATTGCTGCAATGGTATCTCAATTAGGTCAAACAGTAAACTTGGCAGGTAAAGGGCTTGAGGCTCTTGGACATGCTTCATTTATGGGAGCAGGTGTAGGAGCTGTTTTGATTGCAACCGGACAAGTTATGCAAAAAGTTGGTACTGTTGTTGAATTAGTTGGAAATTACGGACAAACTGCCGCTAGTGTTACAAAAGGGGCCGCAATGGCTGCTGACGGCAATCTTGCAGGAGCTATGCAAGCATTTGGCAGTGCTGTTTCAACAGGTACTGCTGCTATCAATTCAACAAAAAATCTAAAAGGTACATTTGGTCAAATTGACAAGTCAGCTAAAGAAGCTACTAAAAAACTTACTGCCAATACACTTGCCAAAGAAAAAGCAAAGAAACTTGCAGAAGAAGGTAAACTAGGTGGATTGACTGAAAAACAAATGAGAAAATCTATCAGCTCTCAACTTTACGCAAATGCTGACTTTGATAAAGATTTGGCAGGCAAATGGTCTAAAAAACAATTTGAAAGTTATAAAGAAAAAATGACAAAAACTAATGCAAATGGTCAAACTTTTGCAAGTGCAGCAGCAGACAAGGCAAGAAGTACTTCTGCAACAAATACAATGGCAAAACTTAAAGAAGCTGGACTTGATGGAAAATATAAAGTAACAAGTGACGGAAAAATAACTGATAAAGTTTCTGGAAAAGAAGTAACTCTTTCTCAAATTAAGAGTGCAAGTAAAAAAGATGCAAGAGGTATCAAAAGAGCAATGAAAAGCGGAGCTTCTTCAACAGTATCAAACTTCCAAAATATTGCAAAAAATGCAACAAAATCAACTCAAAAATTCGATTTTACTAAATTTTCTCAAAGCATGATGACAACGGCTGCAATGCTATACTCTAACAATACGCAAAGCGGAAGAGGTTATGTTCCTCAATGGGATTTGGCAAACGATTCTCGTTTCCAAAAAATTTATCGTTCAAACAGAGCTCACAGAGCAACTGTTGCATAAGAGATTAAAAATTGATTATATTCAAAAAAAGAACGACGTAATCGCCGTTCTTTTTTGAATTTCTTTCTGCAAAACTTGCAAATTGATTAACGTTTTGAGAATTGGAAACGTTTTCTTGCACGTTTGCGACCATATTTTTTACGTTCTTTAACACGTGGGTCACGAGTTAGCAAGCCTTCCAAACGCAATACGTTTTTGTATTCTTCGTTTGCTTTAACCAAAGCTCTTGAAATACCATGTCTGATAGCGCCACATTGAGCAACGATTCCGCCGCCTACTGCTTTTACTTTTACATCGTATTTTTCTTGGTTATCTGTCAAAACTAATGGTCTGTAAACTAACATTTCGATTGCAGGTCTGTTACCGATATAGTTTTTC
>CAKUZO010000053.1 GCA_934717895.1 uncultured Candidatus Melainabacteria bacterium
CTCATTTGTACGGCTCGTGCTGCTCGCCTACAACTGAGCTGAAATCCATCTCTGGGAATTTTTTATACTTTGGTGTTTTTTTACTGGGAAATGAGAGTCTTCGAACCACGAGATTTTTTTCGTGTTGCTCAAAATTCTGTGGTTTTACCATTTTATGGTACCCTCATTTGTACGGCTCGTGCTGCTCGCCTACAACTGAGCTGAAATCCATCTCTGGGAATTTTTTATACTTTGGTGTTCTTTTAACTGGAAAATGAGAGTCTTCGAACCACGAGAATTTTTATATATTGTTTATTTTTAATTTGTCTGGCAAAAAAAAATTTTTTGTGTTTTTATATGGGTATGAAAATTTCACCTGTTAGTTTCAAAAGCACATATACAGTTGATACTGGCTCCGCACAGTCAAAAACTCAAATTTTTACACTTGGAGCTCTTATGAATAATTTCTGGGTAAATTCTCCTCATGCAACTTTTATGAAAATAAAAAACTCAGGAGTATACAGCCATGTCGATATTAGCGTAAAAGATATTAAAGACGATGCATTTGAAAAAGTTATGAAAAATAATGGAATTTCATACAAGAAAAAGAACGCTCAAAAAACTTTTTAAATAAAAACCTTAATGCATCGGGCTATTTTGTATTTATCAAACGTTCTTTTAAACTACAATCTTGCAACCTGATGACGTTCTAGCATTACCATCAAAATCGAAATATCTGCCGGTTTTACTCCACCAATTCTGGACGCCTGTGCAAGTGTTTTAGGTCTGATTTTAGTCAATTTATCTTTTGTTTCTGATGAAATGTGTTCTATTTTTGAATAATCTATATCATCTGGAATTTTAAATTTATCAAGCTTACCGGCCTCTTTGACTTGCTGTTCCTGACGTTTCAAATAGCCATCATATTTTGTCAAAATCTCGACTTGTTCCGCAACATCAAACGGAATATCCAAATCACGAGTTTTTGCATCAAGTTCTTTAATAATATTATAGTCAATATCCGGACGTTTCAAGAGTTCCGCAATCTTTATACCTCTATCCAAGCTTTGACCAACTTTTGCTAAAACACGATTAACTTCTTCCGTTGCAGAAATTTTTGCGTCCTTAATCCTTGCCATTTCTCGTTCAATAGCCTCTTGCTTATCTGTAAAGACTTTGTACTGAGTATCATCAATTAACCCAACTTTTTTACCAATAGGTGTAAGTCTTGCATCTGCATTATCTTGTCTTAAAAGCAACCTGTATTCAGAACGTGAAGTCAGCATTCTGTAAGGATCTTGAATATCTTTTGTAACCAAATCATCAATAAGAGTTCCAATATACGAAGAACTGCGTGACAATTCCAAAAGTTCTGTATTATTCAAGTAATTATAAGCGTTAATTCCGGCGATAAGTCCTTGTGCAGCAGCTTCCTCATATCCGCTTGTACCATTAATTTGTCCACCAAAGAACAAACCCTTAATTTTTTTAGACATCAATGAGTGAGTCGTTTGAACAGCAGGAACATAATCGTATTCCACCGCATAAGCAGGTTTTATTACGTGCGCTTTTTCAAGTCCGGGAAGCGTTCTAAGCATCTTAACCTGAACATCAGCTGGCAAACTGCTTGAAAACCCTTGAATATAAACTTCATAAGTCCCCAAACCTTCCGGCTCAATAAAAATATGATGAGACGGGTTTTCTGAAAATCTAACAACTTTATCCTCAATCGATGGACAATAACGAGGTCCGACACCGTGAATTAGCCCCTGAAACATTGGAGATTTATCTAAATTTTCTCTAATTATTTTATGAGTTTCTTCATTGGTTCTTGTTAAATAACAAGGATATTGCGGACGAACTGGTCTATTCGGTTTAAATGAATAAAAATGAAGAGTTTCATCACCCGGTTGCAAGTCCATTTTTGAATAATCAATAGTTCGCTTGTCGACACGAGGTGGAGTGCCCGTTTTCAACTTTTTGATGTTTATGCCATGTTTAATTAATGATTCTGACAAGCCATAAGCAGCTTTTTCGCCAAGTCTACCGGCACTATAAGAGCGAAGCCCCACAAAAATTCTTCCGTTTAGAGATGTTCCGGTCGTTAAAACAACGGCACCTGCCGAGTATTCAATTCCAAATTCATCAACAGCACCAACAATTCTATCGTTTTCAACCAACAAATCTGTAATACAAGCCTGTCTTACGTAAATATTTTCATTATTCTCAATAATATTGCGCATGTAATCCATATATTGGCGTTTGTCAGATTGCGCACGCAAAGCTCGCACCGCCGGCCCTTTTGACGAATTCAGCATTTTCATCTGAATATAAGTTGCATCTGCAACTTCCCCCATAACACCACCAAGAGCATCAATTTCTCTAACCAAAGTTGATTTTGCAGGCCCGCCAATCGCAGGATTACAAGGCATAAGTGCAATGTGTTCAACATTCAAAGTTGCAAGTAATACTTTTGCACCAAGTTTTGCACAAGAAATAGCGGCTTCACAGCCGGCATGACCTGCACCGACTACAATTATATCGTATTTATTATTGAGGTAATTCATATTTCATATTCCTAATCTTTACATTTCAATTATAGTACAAACAAATTGAATTCCTTGAATTTTTACTCAAATTGTTAATATTTTGCCTTTTTCTGTGAAATATGTCAAAATGAAGATTATGAAAAAAACAGTTATTGCGTATTTACACACCCACTGGGACAGAGAATGGTATAGAGAGTTTGAAGTATTCAGACTTAGACTTTTGAGAGTCTTTGACAATGTTTTAGACTTGTTAGAACAGGGTAAAATCCCTTCATTTTATTTTGATGGACAAGTTAGTGCTTTACTTGATTATTTGGAGCTTAGACCTGAAAAAGAAGAACAAATACGTGATTTTATTGAGGCGAAAAAACTTTTTATTGGGCCTTGTTTTACTCTCGTAGACGAGTTTTTGACAGATAGAACTGCTTTTGAAAAAAACCTTGAAATAGGTATGAAAATATCAAAAAATTTCGGTTGTACAGATTTTATCGGCTATCTTGCTGACACATTTGGACATAGCCAAAATATTCCTAAAATCTTCAAACAATATGGAATTGATAAATGTGTGGTTTGGCGTGGTTGCGGCGATATTCCATCTGAATTCAAGTTTTGCGGAATTGACACTGTAAACCTTATCAGAGGCTATTTTATGGATATTTTTTCTGCACAAATGACTATTGAACAAAAAGCAGAATGGCTTAAAGGAAATCTTGATAAAATAGCAGAAAAATCAGGTAAATATTTGCTTTTACCTATCGGTGCCGATCATTTAGGTGTGGAATGTGATATTTCAGAGCAAATTGAGCAAGTAAATAAATTGTTAGATGATTATGAAATCAAACTTTCAAATCCGTTTGAATATTTTGAACTTGTAAAAGATAATTTTTCACAATTTGAATGGAATGATGAACTGCGTGACAACAGTAAAACCTTTATCTTGCAAGGCTCTTACTCTGCCAGAACAAAGTTGAAACAATACAATGTAAAATGTACGTATCTTTTAGAGCAAGCAAACAAATTGCAACAAAAATATGGTTCAAAATACAATTCCGCAATAGAATATGCATATAAGTTATTATTGAAAAACCAAGCGCACGACGGAATTTGTGGCTGTTCAACAGATTTAGTTCATAGAGAAAATATTACTCGCTATGAAAAGATTATTCAAGTTGCAAACACGATTATTGAAGAATTGAGGCTTGAACATAATTTTAAAACGCCTGTAATGCAAAGTCCCGAACTTTTGCCAGAATACAAGGTGATTTCAAAGCATTTTGGGGTTGAAAATTCAATTCTTTATGACACTCAAAAAATTCCGATTACAGAAGATTTCAAAACAATTTACACGCTGAAACACGCACCAGCGATGGAAAAACAAGTCTATCTTGAAGTTAAAAACGGTAAGATTTTCGTAACTGATAATAACAAAAATAGAGTCCAAGTCGAATTTGTTCGATTTAAAGACGAAGGTGACACGTACAACTTTGGTGCTGTTGAAGATGATTTGGGTGAAGTTGCAGAGGTTTACTCTTATAAAAACAACGTCATAAAAACGAGTTTTTTTGATATTCAAGTTGATTTTTCAAAACTTGTAAATTTCAAAATTGTCTGGGATAACAAATTAAAAAACCGTCTATGGCAAGCTCGATTTACACTAAAAAAAGCGATTACAGAAACATATTCCGAAGATATGAACACTATTATTAAGCGAGAATTTGATCCAAATTATGATATTCGGAAAAATCTTCCAAAAACGAAAGGGATTGAAGTTGCAACAAACTTTGCCCCAATGCAAAGATATGTTGGAGCACAAGGTTTTGGGATCATAACTCAGGGATTAACAGAATATGAAGTTTACAACAAATCCTTGTTAGTAACATTGTTACGCAGTACAGGTATAATTTCAAACCCACAAAACCCTTCTCGTTCAACACCGGCGGGACCGCCAATTGAAGTTGCGGAAGCTCAGCAGTTAGGAGAAAATATCGCAGAATTTTCAATCGGATTTTTTGATGCTGATAATTACAAAGAATTTCTTGAAGACATTTTCCCAAAAATGAGCTAAGTGCCTAACTTAAAGCATCAATTAATTTGGGTAAAACATCAAAAACATCACCAACCAGACCAAAATCAGAATGTTCAAAAATTGGAGCATTAGAATCTTTATTTATTGCAATAATTTTATCGCTATCCTGCATTCCGACAATATGCTGTATTGCGCCAGAAATTCCACAAGCGATGTAAAGTTTTGGAGCAACTGTTTTTCCGGTTTGCCCAACTTGAACATCAACTGGCGCAAGCCCAATGTCAACAGCTCCACGGCTTGCAGCAATAACTCCACCAATAGTGTCTGCAAATTTTTTCAAAAGATCAAAACCATCAGAATTTTTCATTCCCTTGCCACCTGCCACAATAATATTTGCACTATCAAGCTCATTAATTGCTGATTTCATACTTTTTACAAAATCAACAAACTCAACTTTTCGTTGAATATTAGAGATATCAGGCTCTTTGTAAATAAATTCAGTATTTTTAACAATATTTTCTTTTAATGGTTTAAAAACTTTTGGTCTGACAGTTGCCATTTGAGGCAAAGTTTTACATAAAATCGTTGCCATCAATTGACCGCCAAACGTCGGACGAGTCGCAGCAAGCTTACCGTTTTCGTTAATTTCTAATTCAATACAATCAGCCGTCAATCCGGTATGCAAAGAGGACGCCAATCTTGGTGCTAAGTCCCGACCCTGTGTTGTAGCTCCTACCAAAATAATCTCAGGTTGGATTTCCTCAATAATATCCAGTGCAACTTTTGAATACAACTCATTTGAATAATGAGTAAATCTGTCATTTTCAGCGATATAAACTTTGTCAAAACCAGAGTTTATAAAAGCTTTCTTATACACCTCTGCGGAGCCCTTTTTAGCAATTAGTAAGGCTGAAACACACGCTCCACCCAACTGTTGAGCCAAAGTTTGAGCCTTATTTGCCAATTCGAAAAGAACAGTGTGGAGATATCCATCTGCCGTAACTTCTGCATACAACAAAATATTATGACTCATCAATAGCTCCTCTCAAATCTTTAATTTCGTCTGCCAACTCATTTATATCTGATAAAATCACGCATTCAGAGCGTTTTTTGATAGGTCTAAAAGCTTTGCTGACAAAAGTCGGAGAACCTTTTATCCCAACATTTTCAGGAGACAAACCGATATCTTCCATAGACAATTTTTTAATTTGTACATTTTGAGCCTTTATAATTCCGTTAATTTTAGCTCTGGTTGGTTCAAAATCATTTTTCAGGACACAAATTAACGCCGGGAAATTGACTTTAACCGTTTCTGTACCATCTTCCAATTCCCGAGTGGCATACAAAGAACTTTCTTCAATTCTATCAATATCTTTAACATAAGTAACCTGTGGAATATCAAGCTGTGTTGCAATTCCGGAACCTGTTTGAGCAGTATCACCATCAACAGCAAATTGTCCACAAATTATCAAATCAAAATCAGAAAATTTGGATTTAATTGCAGACGAAATTGTTTTTGCCGTTGCATAAGTATCTGCACCTGCAAATTTTTTATCACAAATTAAAACTCCATTATCACAACCAACAGAAATCGCTTTTCTCAAAATCGTTTCAGCCTGACTTGGCCCCATTGTTAGAGTTGTAATTTCGGTATCCGGAAGCTCATTTTTTATTTTAAGAGCAGCTTCTATCGCATAAATATCAAAAGGGTTGATGATACTTTCGACACCTTCCCTTTGGATAGTATTATTTTCAGTCCACTTAATATCAGTTGTATCAGGAACTTGTTTTATGCAAACTAATATTTTCATTAATATCCTTTATTTACGTTGAGATTTTTGTCTTGCATTTGTTTCTAACAAAGCATTATAAGCTAACATATATACAGAACATTTCTTAATGCTAGGTAAATACCAAGCACAACTCTCTAACGTACAAACCTTATCAATATCTGATCCGGCAGACATTAACGGACAATATGGAATATCTTTTGGCATTGTTTTTTCTCCTTATTTTACTTTTTGTTTTAATAAATTACAATTTTCACTACGTTTTCGTTCTTGATCTTTGTAAATTCTGGTTCTATTAATAACCTCATCAAAATCAATTTTATGAGCATCAAAGTCGGGACCATCAACGCAAGCAAATTTTGTTTCTCCGCCAACGGTAACACGACAAGCTCCGCACATGCCTGTACCATCAACCATGATAGGATTCATACTTGCCTCAGTATAAATTCCTTTATCACGAGTTAAATTAGCCACTGCTCTCATCATCGGCATAGGTCCGACAGCAATCGCATAATCAACTTTTTCCTGCCCCATAATTCTTTCCAAAACCTGAGTTACAAAACCCTTTTCACCCAAAGTTCCATCATCTGTTGTGATAAATAATTCTGTACATGCGTTCTTCATCTTATCTTGCCAGAAAATTAAATCCTTATTTCTAGCACCCATAATCATGTAAACCTTGTTGCCAGCCTCTTTAAAAGCCTTTGCAATCAGATAACATGGGGCTGCTCCATAACCACCCGCAAGACAAACAACTGTGCCATATTTTTTTATATGAGTAGGTTGTCCGAGAGGTCCAACAACATCATGGATTTCATCTCCAACATTCAATTCGGCAAGTCTTTTTGTCGAATACCCGACTGCCATAAACACAAGAGTCAATTCACCTTTTTCTTTATCAACATCAGCGATTGTCAAAGGCACTCTTTCACTGTCTGCATCGGCTCTAAATATAATGAACTGCCCCGCCTTAGCATTTCTAACAACATAAGGTGCTTCAACTGTTATTTCATATTGATTTGGACATAATTCTTTTTTAGCTAATATTTTGTAACCCATAATTTTCTCCTTCTTATTACAAATATTATACTTAATTTCTAATTAATCTGCAACTATATATTTATAATCCGGTTTTGCATTAAGTTTTTCTTCAATTTGTTCAAATGTCAAAAGACCTTGTGTTGCACCAAATTCAGAAACCACACCGGCAGAATTAACTGATGCATACATCAACGCTTTACCGATATTTTTATCTGTTCTACCAAGTGCCACACAGAAAGTAGACGCGAATGCATCTCCTGCCCCAAGTGTTGAAACAACAGGGCCTTCAAATGCCGGACAGAAATAATAGTGCTCTCCATCGTACGCATACGCGCCTTTTCCACCATCTGTAATTACAATAATTTGATAATCTCTAACTTTAAGTTTTTTAAACATTTCTTTTACATCAGGGTGAATAAGCTCCTCTGAAAATTTTTCATCTCTTGTATCTGGGCGAACAAGAATTTGAGTTGCCATTGAAGCTTCTTCTTTATTCATTACGACAATGTTTGCGTTTGCAAGAATTTTTTTGATATAATTAAAGCCTTTTTTAATGCTTGAAGAACCGGCATTAAAACAAACATAAACATTATTTTCATTCGCAAAATTTGCAATATCGTCCAAAATTTTCGTGCTATCGCCATTCATCGGCGCAATATAAAGAAGTTTGGCATTTTTAATTGCATCAAAATTAATATCAGATTTTTTAATTTTTGCATTAGCACCTCGATGAGCAAGAACAGTTCTATCTCCTTGAAAACTTACCAAAATAATCGAAAAACCGGTACTTAAACTTTTGTCTTGAACAATATTTGATAAATCAACTTTGCTGTTCTTAAAAGATTCTAAAATCCCTTCGGAATAAATATCATCTCCAATTTTAAAAATTGCACTTGTACTAAAACCCAAATTTGCAAAGTTTACAGCCGTATTAACGCCACCGCCACCGACCTTTGAAGCAAAATCAGAAATCTCAACCTTTGCACCATAAGGATAACTCATGAATTCTGATTTTTTATTTTTTGTATATACAGAAACAATGTTCGCATCATCACTTTCAACGAATACGTCCATTGTTGCACTTCCGATTGTTATAACTTCGCACATTTTCTCTTCCTCCATTCTGCGGTAATTTTATCATAAAAAAGGCTTTTTGTTAATTTATATTAATTTTTGACAAAAAATTTTTTGTTTGGTTTTAAAATAGTACAAGAGTTAAGCTGAAAGGATTATTTTAATGAAAATCACACAAATTAGCCCAACATTATTTACAAACACGACAAAACAAATTAACAATAAAAAGCAATCAAACCAACAACAAAACATAAATTATTCATATAATCCAATCGCTTATAAAGATTATAACTTAAACTTTACGGCAAGGCTTTTTAGAACTCCGGCAAACTTTTATGAACAATCGTTCAACAGAAATGGAATGCCTGACACAATGAAAAATTATCTGTTTGATGACTATGAAGATCGTCAAAATATACCACCGGCTCAGATGATGAAAATTGTTTTTGGAGATCTAAAATATGCAGATACGTTAGAAGATGTCAAAATATTGTTCCCTGACGAGCCCCTATTCGAAAACCTCAAAGACGTTTCAGGCAAAAAAGCAAGAACAAGTGTTATTGCAGAAATAGAACTAATGAAACAAGAGGATAAACCACTGTTCAAAAACGGGAAAGACAACCTTGGTCTATATTTACTCAAAAAAATCTATCTTGAAGGAAAGTCTTTGAAAGAAATTAACAAAGATTTTGAAAAGGATATTTCTGTGTATTACAAAGGATTAAGCCCAATTAAGTACGAAACTCTTGCTACTTATGGAATTAAATATCCTAACAACGCTTTTTGGCAGTCATTCACTGCTACAAGAGAAGATTTCCCTTACGAATACAAACCGAGAAAACCTTTAAACACTACACAAACAAGAGAAAAGCATGCACTGCCAACATCACAACCAAAACCACATGCTCAAAAGCCAAAATTCAGCGATGTTAAAGATTGGGAAATAAACAAAATTGCAGATGCATTTACAAAAGGCCATGGAAACGTCGAAGAAACAAGACGTCAAATCAAGCGTAATGGACTTAAAGAGAGTGACTCTTTGAACTTTGTTGCAAAATATTTGGGCGAAATAAATACAATTGTTCTTGATAGACTCCATGTTTCAGATGAAATGAAAGACTATTTTGAAAACCCTGAAAATGTAGCAGAAACCCAACAGAAAAAATTTGAACAATACTGGAAAAATCCGGAGTTAAACAGACTTCAATCGATTCTAATGACTGATACTATCAAACTTTTCTTCTTAACCTATGGTGTTGATGGCAATAATGACGAATTTAGAGAACTTCTGGACTATGCACACAGCATTAAACCTGCAAGATTAGAACGACAAAAAGCACACGATGATTTGCAAACAGAATACGAAAACTCTCTTGCATTATACGAAGAAGCCCCAACTAAAACACCAGCTGTAACAGAAAAAATTGTTCAAAAAGAAGATCCTAATGAGTTTATGGTCGCAATTGACGAAAAAAATCACAAACTTGTTGTAAAAGGCGATTTAAAAAAAGCATTTATAAAGGAAATAACACCTGAATTCAAATTTCTTCCTGATGCGTATGCAAAAAAATTTATTGATTTTATGCTGAAACATAAACAAGCAAATGAAAAATATTTAGTTTCAATGCTTGCAGATAATTCATTCCCAGAAGAATATAACGATTTGATATACTCGCAAGAAGAAGCGGATAAAATCACAATTAACATAGACAATGAATTTTCTAGCAAAAACCCTCAAGCTGTAATTAGTGGAAACCAAGCTATGTTTGTAGTACTTATGAAACATTTAAATCAAGATATTACAGGAAATAGTATGTCATTAATTAGACTAAAAGCAGAAGAAATTGCACAGATTTTTAAGGAAAAAGGAATTGAAATTAGTTCAAATGAAAAAGCTGAAATGAACCGTTTGTATCATGAATATATGAGTCCGATAAAATCCAAAGCCGAAATTATAAAAATAAACCAAACCTTGCTTGATGGTTTTAAAAACTACAACTCACAAGGAGAAATAAAAGCTGAAAACGATCAAATTGACAATCTTTTGAGGACTTTATCCAAAAATATTTCTGAAAATCCTCAGTATGAAAAAGAATTTAAAAAATTTATTAAATATAGTAATTTTGTAGGCAAATACGGTGGAAATTTAAGAATTCTGATTGATGAAAACGTTCCAAAAGAACTAAAAGATGCAAAATTAGAAAACATCATGGAAGACTTTATGATGATGGACTTTGGAAAATTTGCAAATAAATTTGCAGAACTAAAAGCAGACACTTAGAAAATTCTTCAATATTAAAAAAAGCACCCACCTTTCGGTGAGTGCTTTTTTCTATCTTTCATCTCAATTAGTTAAATTGAGCTTTTTCTTCTTCTGAAACACCTTTAATAGTCAAGTTTACTCTGCCTTTGTCATCAATTTTGATAACTTTAACAACAACTTCTTGACCTACTTGAAGATGAGGTTCAATTGTTTCAATTCTTTCGTTGCAAACTTGAGAAATGTGAACCATTCCATCTTTTCCAGGAGCAAGCTCTACAAATGCACCGATAGGAATAATTCTTACAACTTTACCTTTTACAACCATACCCGGTTCAGGCTTGAATGTTAATTCCTTAATCATTCTCTTAGCAATTTCTGCACCTTCTTGGTCGTTAGATGTAATTGTAACAACACCTGAATCTTGAATGTCGATTTCAGCACCAGATGCGTCAATAATTGCTCTGATTTGTTTTCCACCAGGTCCGATTACTGTTCCGATATCTTCTGTCGGAATTGTCATTGTAGAAATGCTTGGTGCAAATGGTGACAAGTGATCAGCAGGAGCTGAGATAACTTCTCTCATTTTGCCCAAAATGTGCAACCTGCCTTCTTTTGCTTGTGCCAAAGCACGACGCAATGTATCGTTTGCAATTCCTTTTGCTTTCATATCCATTTGAAGAGCAGTGATACCAGTGTCATTACCTGTAACTTTGAAATCCATATCACCAAGGAAGTCCTCGATACCTTGAATATCAGTCAATACAACAGGTTCTTTACCAGGTTCAGTAATCATACCCATTGCAACACCACCGATCATACATTTTACAGGAACACCTGCGTTCATCAAAGCCATTGAAGAACCGCAAGTTGATGCCATTGATGTAGAACCGTTTGATTCCAATACGTCTGATGTTACACGAATTGTGTAACCAAATTCTTCTTGTGATGGAAGAGCAGGAATGTTAGCACGTTCAGCCAAGTTTCCATGTCCAACTTCACGTCTGCCAGGACCTCTTAGAGGTTTAACTTCACCTACTGAAAATCCCGGGAAGATGTATTTGTGCATATATGTTTTTTCAGTTTGAGGATCAACACCGTCAAGCTCTTGTTTCATACCAGGGCCTGCAAGAGTTGCAACTGACAATACCTGAGTTTGCCCTCTTGTAAATACCGCAGAACCATGAGCTCTTGGCAATACACCAACTTCGCACCAGATAGGACGAACGTCATGAGGTTTTCTTCCGTCAGCTCTAACGCCTTCGTCCAAAATCATTGTACGCATAATGTGTTTTTCAGCGTTTTTAAATTCTTCTGCAACGAAGTCAATACCAGTTTCTTCCATAATTTTTTTGCTGTAATCGTCTTCCGGAAGAGCGTCGATTTTTTCTTTAACAAGTTTTTTAGCTTCTTCAAGTTTTTCTTGTCTGTAAGC
>CAKUZO010000054.1 GCA_934717895.1 uncultured Candidatus Melainabacteria bacterium
GTTTATAATTAATCATGTAGGAGATAAGAAGTAGGAGTTAAGGAATGTTAGTTTCTTCCATCGCTCGTTTCGACGCAATAAACACAATGAATAGTGCTTCATTTGCGGCTGCAAATGCATCAAATAATATGATTTCAGGTATTAATAATAAACATGCATTTGGTGGTGAACATGATTTGAGTATGTTAAATAAGCTAGACAAAAAATTGAGTCTTGACTTGTTGACGAACAAACTTCTTTATAAAATGGCTTATCTTCAAGAAAAAATAGCATCTAAACATCAAGCTGGGGAAATTAAAAAATCTTTAAATGTTTTAGGCTAGGAGTTTGCGTCTTGAATTTTTATTTCGTCAAGTAACTCGTCTTTAATTTGCTTTAAAAGACAGGCTTTTGGATTTTCAAATTCTTTTCTGGCACAAGTTTCGGCAAGCATAGCTTCTTCTTCTGTTGAAGTATTTACATATTTTTCCATGTCGACAGAGCCGTCTGCATTATGATATGAGTTAGAAAATCCATTGTAATATTCTTCTATTTTTGGTGTAAGTGCGCTATCTTTTTGAATTTTTCCCATATCTTTGATTATAGACTCTCTAAAAGCATTTAATGATTTTTCAAATTCGGTTGAAGAGGTATGAATTTCTTCAACGATTTTATCGCTGTTACCATTCAGAGCTTCAAGAATCATCTCGACAAACCCTTCTGGATTGCTTGTGGTTTCAGCTACTGCTGATATTTCTTCTTCTGATGCGTCAACTAACAGATGTTTAAACATATTGATTAAAGAATTTTCATGTGACACAACCATTGAGTCAATTGCTTTGGGTCCAAGTTCTTCATGTCTCATAATCATTGAAATTTCCAAAAAATGCTGCAATTCATGGCGAATACCGGCAAATTGGTGAGACTTATTTTCAGAACCACATTTTTCTAGATTGACCATGACGCTATTATTGATAGGCGTATATGCCATTCTGGTGTCGTCTGGAAGTTGCGTAAAAACAAGATTAGGTCTTATTGATTTTTTAATTCCAAGTTTCTTGGTTAAATAATCAAATGAAGCAGTAAAAAACTCTTCACCATCAAACTTTGAAAGTTTGTTTATTTCTTCCTGAGTAATTCCGACATGAAATTGTTTGCAGTTAACATAAGTCTGAAACGCATATTTGTCTAATTCTGTTAAATCTTTGCCAACTTTTGTATCCTTTATAGGTGTTAGCCAAAGCTTTGCCATATTGCCTTTAAATTGTGGGGTATATGATTTTGTATTTTGATAGTTGATATTTTGAACTTGCATAGTAAAACCTTTTGAGATTATAAAAAACTCTAAAAAAATTTTTTGCTAGTCTTTGAACAATTTTTTTACAAGAACAGAACATACTGCCGGTATTATCGCGACAAATATTAAAACATTTGTGATACCAAAATTTTCTGCCACAAAGCCGAGCATTGACATTACAATTGCAACAATTCCCCATGAAAATCCGTTGATAAACCCTGAAATAATACTTTTATATTCAGGCAAAGTATTTTGTGCCATAACCATAACAACAGGAGTTGCCATCATTGTAACAAAGCCCATTATGACAAAGATTATGAGCGAAATTGTAGGGTGTGATTTGTATGTGCCGACAAATGCCAACATCAATGGAAGAGTGAAAATCATTGAGATATAAAATACATTTGCGGAACCGATTTTTTTCTCAATGTTGCTGCTAAGCAAAGATCCTATTCCGCCAGCAAAAATGAATAAGAACAAGGCCATGCCGATGTAAAAAGGTTTGTAGCCCATATTTTTCCATAAAAACGGAAGAAGTATAAAGCATGCCGACATAATCATTGTTTTAAGCATCGCAATAACGTTCAGAATATTTAATTTTTGGTTTGTTAAAATTCTTTTGAATGCGGTTTTAAAGTCGATTTTCTCTATGATTTCTTCTGTGTTAGAAAGCTTTGGAACAAAAGAGAACATTAAAAGAGCCCAACAGCAACCAACAACAGTCATAATTGGCATTTTAGGCATTCCTAAAAACTGTGTAATTGCAGAAGATACAATTGGACCGCACGAATAACCGAGAGTTCCCATTGCAACGAATACAGCCATTGCCTTACCAGCGTCAGAATATTTTGCAAATCTTGATGCAAACCCGAGAGCTTGCGGGTGGAAGAGGCTTGATCCGATACTTCCGATTATTATACATAATATGAGCAAAAATATGTTGTGAGCAAGAGCTGACATTGGGATAAATATTGAAGATAATATTAACCCCCAAAATATGAATGAGCGCTTGACGTTGTTGTCTGCAAAGTAGCCAAATAGTGGCTGTAATAGTGATGAAAAAATATGTGAAATTGTCAATATAATTGTCGCAATAGCCATTGTGATACCGATTTTAGCTGCAATAAACGGCATAATCGGATTTAAAACACCTGTATAGATATCGTTTATAAAGTGACCGCCACCAAGCCACACAAGAGCTTTTTTATAAGATTTTTGGGGTAAGTTTTCTGTATTCATAATACCTTTATTCTAATCCGAGTCATGGCGAAAAATCAATTAATCATTAATTTTTCTTACGGATTAAAATTACAACGAATATTGAGGCAAAAATAATTATTGCAAGTGACATTATTTGAGCAATTGGAATTCCAGCGATATTGAGGACGCTATCTACCCTACAAGATTCGACTAAAATTCTTGCAAAAGAATATAAAATTAAATATATGCAAGCGACGAGCCCCGGAGTTTTCGATAATCTCTTAAACAAGACTAACAAAAGAACAAATATTAAGATGTCTAAAATACTTTCATATAAAAACGTCGGGTGAAAGAATTCATAATTTATGAATTCTGTTGGTCTATGACTAATTGGAATAAACAATTTCCAAGGCAAATTTGTCGGAGCTCCAAATGCTTCTGAATTAAAAAAATTCCCCCATCTACCGATACTTTGTGCTAAGGCTGTTCCGCACAAAAACGAATCAATAAGTTGTAAAAAAGACATTTTGTATTTTTTCGAAAGCCACCATAATCCGCAAATACCGACAATAATCATTCCATGAACAGACAATCCGCCTTGTCTTATGTAAAAAATTTCAAACGGGTGGGCTGTGTAATAAGAAAAATTTACAAGGCAATAATAAAATCTTGCACCAAGAATTCCTATAATAATAATCCAAGGGGAAAAGTCTATAATATTTTGTGCTTTTGAAGCTTCATAATATTTTTTGTAAAGCAAATATGCACAATAAATACCTACAAAAATCGCACTAGCCAGAATTATTCCATAATAATAAACAGGATATCCAAAAAAATTAAAGGCAACATCTCCGGGGGATTGAAACATAATTACTTCACAACATTCTGAGCCAAAAGCATTTGCAACTCTTTAACTTTTTCTTCTACATACCTCTTATCATCAGAAGTCGTATTTTTATCTTGATATAAACCATAATCAGAAATTGCATTATTTAGCAAATTATTAAGCATTTTTTTTGAATTCTCATTTAATACTGTTTTTTTGTTGTCGTCAATTTCTGTTTCATCTACTTTTTCAATGGAGTCATCATCATTAACTTTAACTCTGCCGGCAATAATATCTTTCGCTAAATTTTCTTCACACACAGCAAGAGAATAATACGCGTCAGCAAAGTCCGGATTTAATTTTATTGCATCACCATAAGTTTTGATTGCATTCGGATAGTCCTCAGCTTTTGTATAAGCAACAGCCAGATTATATTGTGTTTCAAATATACTTCCGTCCAAATCAACACTAGACTTTAAGCGTTCAATTGCTGATGCGTAATCTCCGTTATCCATAAATGTTTTTGCTTTATTATTCAATTCTTGTACGGCAAAATTATTTATACATGCCGTAGAAATCACAGAAATAAACAATATACTTGCTAGTAAAAAAGCTTTTTTCATGCTATAATCAACCTCATAAAATTATTTATAACATTTATTATAAAATAAGCTTGTAAATTTGGCAAATTTTATACATAATAGTTACAAATAAAGATATGTGAGGTTAATATGTCAGATGAAAAGGTTATTAGACTAGGAGAAAAACGTAACACAGAACATAAAAAAGAGCATGAAGAACATCATCACCACGACGATTTGGTTTATTGCAGTTTCTGTGGACGCCCGAACACTCAGGTTTTGAAAATGGTTCAAGGTCCGGGTGTTAATATTTGTTCTGAATGTGCCATGATTGCGGTTCAGTATCTTATTTTGAATGACAGAATGCCGTCAGCAGAAGCGCAAGCTATTTTAGATGCATTTTGGGGGAAAGCTCGTTAATGATTGACAGAATTGAGCTAAATCCGTTTGAGATTAAGGCTGAGATTGTAAATCTTTTTGAAGAATTGAAAGGTGTTAAGGATTTTGAAAATTACGAAATCCATTATCGACTTTTGGATTCTCAAAGTGACAAAAATATTATATGTAAGCTTCTATTTAAGGAAATTAATAATTCTGATAGCGACAAAAATTTGTTAAAGTTTTTGCTTTTAAGGTATTGCCCTGCAAAAGAGCTCTCAGAAAAGCTTTGGAGCATTATAAAAAATTCTATGACTTCAAATCAGGCAAAAATTTTTGCACTGGATTTGTTGCGAGACATTGATTCCAATTGGTCTTATGAAGAATGTGAACAGTATTTAGACAATCCTGATGAGCTTGTAGATGCTGATACAAAAAGGATTTTGGATAACGCAATTGCAGATCCTGAGGTGCAGATTGATTTTTTAGATTTTCTTGCATCTCTTTCTGATGATGATAAAATCACATTGTTGAAATCGCTTGGGAATGATTATTCAAAAGACGAATTAGCCAATATGCTTGTACCTGTTTTTATGTCAATGTCTGATACCGAAGTTGGGAAGGTTGCTTTGGATATTTTAGGGAATTCCAAATCCCAGCTTGCATATCACGCACTAAATTCTTCATTAGATTTTGTTGATGAAAAACTTGTTCCTGCTGTAAAAAGAAATTTGTCTATTCTGAAAATTGCAGGAATTCGAGAAGATAATTCGTTAGAATTTTATAAAAAACTTTTGAAAAATTCGAAGCCGTATAAATTTTGCATAACTTATCCTGACGGGCACGGAAATCAGGCAATAATTGTTTCTCGCACAACTTCTGGCGGAAATATGCAGTTTGTGGCTATTGTAATTGATGATTATCATGGGATTAAAGACTGTTTTGGGTTCAACAATATTACAAGATTTGAATGTAATACGATTATTGAGCGATTTTACCGTGGACAGAGAGCTTTGGATATTGAGCCTGCAATTTTAAAGTCGATTTTGATTAATGCTGAAAAACTATCAAAGCACAAAATGCCTTATGAATATGTTTGTTGGCGAAATCTTCTTGCTGATATCGAGTCAAAGCCGTTGAAATTAAATTATAAAATTTCTCAACTTTCTCAAAAGCAATTTGAAGAAATTTTGGTATATGATTTCACTGATTATTGGTTTTTGAATAGTACTTACAGCGACGAATTTGAAGAGTTTTTGCGAGAAATTGAAACTATTTCTTGCGAAAAGTATGATGAATTTATCGATAAAAATGTTGAAAAAGTTTTTTATACGGAAGAAAATATCGTTTGGACAAACAGAATTTTAAATTGTGCACTTTTGAAACATCTTGCAGGAGAAGAAAAGGCTGCACAAAATTTATATTCTTTGTATAATGATAAAAAGTTGATACGAGAACTTTATAAAAACATTTTGCGAAAAAGTGTTTACGAATACTATTTTGCAAAAGAAGACAAAGAACGTGTTCAAAAAATAGAAAGCATGTGGGTAAAATAGATGTACAAAGTTATGGCACTTGATATCGGAACAAAGCGAATTGGGGTTGCATTAAGCGATTACCTTTTAATGCTTGCAAACGGTCATTCCTGTGTACCAAGAGAACCTGAAAACGAAGCTTTGCAAGAAATCTTAAAAATAGCAAAAGAAAATAATGTCAAAAAAATTGTTGTTGGTGTGCCTTTAAATATGGACGGAACAGAAGGCGGACAGGCCGAGGATTGTAGGAGTTTTGCATCAAAGATTTCAGGTTATGAGATAATTTTTGAGGACGAAAGGCTTACATCTGACACAGCGGAAGAAAACTTGCGTGCAAAGAAAATAGATTTCAGAAAAAACAAAGGACTGGTTGATATTGAAAGTGCTTGTATTATACTGGAACAGTACCTATCAAGAGGTTAACAAAATTAAATAAAAAAGTTAAATACACAAATTAAAAAGAAAGGAAAATATATTATGGCAGATGAAGATCAAATCATTGAAACCGTTGACGAGAACGGTAACGTAATCAAATTTGAATTGTTTGATATTGTAGAAGTTGATGAACAAGAATATGCTCTTCTTTTACCTGTTGAAGAGGAAGAAGGCGACGAAGTTGTTCTTATGAAATTGTCAAAAGATGGCGATGAATACTTATTTGAAACTATTGACGACGATGAAGAATTCGACAAAGTTGCAACTTATGTTGAAAACATGCAAGATGAAGATGAAGACGAGGAATAGTTTTGTTTGAGAAGTTTACGGAAAAAGCAATTAATGTAGTTAGTGTATCTCAAAAGCTTGCACAAGCTGCCGGAATTTCAAAAGTTACTCCGGAAGACTTGTTGCTGGCATTGTTTGATGAGGCAAAAGGTATTTCTTTAAAGATTTTTAAATCTTATGGTATTACTCATGAAAATTTGTTGGAAGAAATTCACAAATATAGAAAAGACAAGCATATCGATTCTATAAAAATTCTTCCATTGCCGTTTGATGAAGAATATAAAGAAATATTGAAACGAACTCTTGATTTGGCAAACAAATCAGGAAATCAAACTGTTCTATATGAACATTTGTTTTTAGCCGTAATTTCGAATAAGAATTCCGTCGACACAAGAATTTTAGAGGATTTAGGCTTTGATATTTATAAGTCTAAATCCCTTCTTGAAAAACTTGTTCAAAAGAAAATTAAGAAAATTTATCACCCGGAAGAAACAGAACGTCGTACGATTGTTGATGATAAAGCCAAGCAGACAGACGATATTTTTGATAATGAAGCAGCTTCAAATGTCTTTGAACGTGCTGCCGCAAAGCTTTCAACCTCTAATTATGAAATTATGGGAACTGAACAGATTTTGTCTTCTATTTTAGAAGATAAAGAGTCTGAATTATCTAAAATCTTTGCACAGTATGGGATTACGAGCGAAAAGTTTGAGGATAAGCTGGCTAATGTACAATCAAGACAGTCTGAATACGAAGGACGACAGATTATTTTTACGCCAAATGCTTTCAAGGCAATGAATATGGCGGCAGAAACCGCTCGTGAGCTAGGCTCATCGGTTGTTTTGCCGGAACACATTGTTCTTGGTATGTTGAAAACAAAACATGGTATTGCTTATGATATTTTGAAGGAATTCAATATTTCAGCAGATGATTTGGCACATAGTATTATTAAGCCGATTGAAAAACAAATGCCTGAAACGCTTACTATTCTTCGTCTTGCAAAAGAAGAAGCACGTCGTTTAGGGCGCAATATCGTTGGAACTGAAATGTTTCTTCTGGGAATTATCGGAGAGGGAACAGGGATTGGCGGTCAGGTGCTTGCAGAACTTGAAATTACTATGCGTGATGCAAGAGCAGTTGTTGAAGGACTAATCGGTTTTGGAAACGAGTATTATGATCGTGAAATTGTGTTCACAGAGCGAGCTAAGAGGGTTTTGGAAAAAGCTTGGGAACTTGCCAAAAAAGATCATAAGGAAAAGATTGAATCTGCTCACATGCTTTTAGCATTGACAACAGAACCGACTTCACTTGCAATGAAAGCACTTGAACAACTTGGTGTCGATGCTGTTGAGATTAAAGAAGGAGTAAAGAAATTCCAAGGGGCTTAGTTGATTAAGGAAAGAATTCAAAATTTTATTAAAAAATATGATTTATCAGGCACATTTATCGTGGCTTTTTCAGGCGGATATGATTCAATGTGCCTTTTAGATATTTTGAGCCAAATTTCTGATGATATCGTTGCTGTGCACTTAAACCACAATTGGCGTGGAGAAGAGAGTCTTAAAGAAGCTGAAAATTGTGAAAATTTTGCAAAAAAAATTGGAGTAAAATTCTACACTGAAACATTACCTGATAGCGTTGAAAAGACTGAAACTGCCGCAAGGGTTGCTCGCTATGAGTTTTTTAAAAGATGTGCCGAAAAATTTTGTTCAAATGTTATTTTTACGGCACATAATTTTGATGATAATGCGGAAACTGTTTTATATCGTATTGTGAAAGGTACGGGAATTGCAGGGTTAGAAGGGATTGCAGAAAAGCGTGAAAATTTTTATCGACCGCTTTTGACAACATCGCGAAAAGAAATTGAAGCTTATATTGCACAAAATGGCTTGACACCAAATGTTGACAGTTCAAATTCTAATCCTAAATATAAAAGAAATTTTATCCGTCACAAGGTTTTACCACTTTTGAAAGAGATTAATCCTTGTGTTGTGTCAGCACTGAATTCGCTCTCTGCACTTGCAAAAGAAGAAAATGAACTTGTAGATAAGTATTTGCCGTCAAAATTTTGTGAGGCGTCTGATGTTGAACAAAAGTTTTTGATTTACAAACTTTTGACTGAAAATAAAATAGATTATGATCGAGAAAAAATAGAAAATATCCAAAATTTTATCCAACAAAATTTGTCCTCAAAATCCGGTAAGACGCTTTCTTTGACTACTGATTTGTGGCTTTTCGTGAGTGAAAAAGAGGTTAAAGTTATTTCTCGTGAAGATAAAAATTTAGACGAAATTAAAGTTACAAAATGTGGGGAATACAAATTGGGAGATTGTATTTTTTCAATAGAAAAGTTTGAAGGTGATATTGCCCAATATCCCCAAGATACTGAGTTTGAAGCATATATCCAAGCTGATAAAATCGATTTTGTCTTGCGTCATAGAAAAGACGGTGACAGAATTCAACCGCTCGGCTCAAAGGGTTCTCAAAAATTAAAAAAATATTTGAACGAAAAGAAAATTCCCCAGCACGAAAAAGACAAACTTGTGCTTTTGTGTAGTGATAGTGAGGTTTTGTGGGTGGCAGGAATTGGTTTGAACGACAAGATTAAGGTTGTTGATAAACCGACACATGTTATTAAATTGAAAGAAGGTTAGGTTATGAATAATACTATTGATATTTCAAAGTTGAAAGTGCTTTTTACGGAAGCTCAAATTCAGTCGAAAATTAAGGAAATGGCTGATGAGATGAATGAATTTTATAATGGTGAAGAAGTCGTTGCAATCTGTGTTTTGAAGGGGGCTGTAATGTTTGCAGTTGATTTGTTAAAACATCTGGATATGCCTTTAAAAATGGAATTTATCAGACTTTCAAGCTACAACGGCGGTACGACAACGACCGGTAAGGTTAATGCTGTTGATATTTCACTTCCTGATTTGAATGGCAAAAATGTATTGATTATTGAAGATATTGTTGATACCGGTTTAACGGCAAAATTTTTACTCGACTTTTTGAACTGTAACTTCCACACAAAATCGACAAAATTCTGCTCACTTTTGGATAAGAAAATTACACGAGTTGCAGATGTAGATGCTGATTACTACGGGTTTGAAGTCGATGACAAGTTCTTAATCGGCTACGGACTTGATTATGATGGATATTACAGAAATTTACGGTATATCGGTTATATGGAAAAAGAAGACTTGAATTAAACTTCAATCAAAAAATTATGCATAAAAAAACGCCACAATCCAATGTTGTGGCGTTTTTCTAATTTATGACTTTCTAAAACTTGTATTCGGGAACGACAAACGGCTCGTTGTTTGCGTCTTTGTCAACAAATTCAAGGTAATATTTCATTGCCTCATCTTTGGTTGAGTTGTAGAATTTGTCGTCGATGAATTTTTTGTGTAATTCTGTCCTTTCACCTGAATAGTTCCCCATTATGTTTGCATAAGTTTCAAGAACAGCCTTGTCAGAACCGCCACCATAAGCCTTAGTCTTTGCATCTGTGCCTGATGGTCTGATTTCAATGTATTTGTCAGAAAATTCAAGGTATGTGCCATCACCAACGAATTTTATAGCAACAAGGTTGTCAAAAATTAGGCTCTTGAATGCGTCGTTTAAAACTTCTTTGACATCGTCAAGAGTCATTTTACCTTCTTTTACGCCCATTGCCATTGATAGGTAGAAAAGATCGTTTTTAGTACGTTTTGCTTCGCCTAGGACTTTTTCCTCTTTCAACTTGTTGATATCTGGTTCAGATTCATTGTAGTAAGCGATATCTACACGAGTGTCAAAACGTCCGATAATCTCGTTTTCTTCAAAGATTTGAACAAGATATTCTGACAATGAAACTTGCTCTTTTTGAAGTTTTGCAATCAATGCAGATGCTACAATAATTGCCTCTGTTGCACTCTTTTCTCTCATTGCAATTGCAAATCTGCCGTTTTGTGACTTGATGAGTTCTTCTGTGCCCATAATCATTCCGCCTGACTCTTCTCCTGCGAAAAGCAATCTCGGATTAATTCCAAGGTTTACAGGATTGCCGAGAACGTCATCTATAATAACTTCGGCAGTTTGAGCTTTTTTGAGTTTAAGTTCGACTTTTTTCATTATGTTTGCGATTTCTTTAAACCCAACAGGTACGTTAACGACCTTAACCCCTTGTTTTTTAGCCCATTCGTCCCAAGAGATTGCGGAAGCTGTTGTTTTAATCATAAATCTCGGGTGTTTGTTCCATAAATTTTGCGATTTCAATTGTTTTGCCCAGAAATCCATTAACATCAAAAATGCCTGATTTGCAGTGAATACCGTCAAAATCAACTCATCATTAAGTTTGACATAATCTATACCGGCTTTTTCTAATTCCGGAATTGTGCAAGCATATTCTGTTTGAGCAACTGTCAATCTGTCGTGATCCGGATCTGTAATTAGAACAGCAGTTCCAACAGGAAGTTTTGTAAGTCGATCTTCGTAATGCATAGTTTCAATTACAGGGAAGAATTTTTCACCATTTTTTCTTTTAGCAACGACAGTTGCGTCAACTGAGTAGTCGTAAAAAGCCTTTTCGCCCTTTGGCGTGTGGTCATATTTCCCGATAGAATGGAAAAACGGATCTTCTTCTGTGTCGAACCATGTGAATTTATCAGAAATATCCAGTTTTTTCAAAACTCTGCTTAACGTTCTGTAAGCCGAACCACCAACACTTTCGATAACAATTTTGTCTTTGATTTCTTTGATTAAGTCTAAATTGATTTTTTGTGCAACGCCCGATTTTAGGTAATCAACATACAAGTCAACACCATCATCAATTTGGGCAAGAACTTTTTCGTCAATAAGCGGATTGTTTTTTTCTGCAATTTTTATTTCATAAGAGCCATTTTTCTCGGTTTCGTCAAAAATTTCTTGGATTTTATTTACAAATTCCATTGATTCTTCCGGTAAATATTGGCTTCCTTGGCTGTTTAAATCTTTTGTCGCATTTTTTACAGAAATTCCATGACTTGATGTAATATATTCTCCGCCGAGCAAGTCAAGCTTAAACGCTAAAAATGAAGCAAGCCAAATCGGAATAGTTTTTCTGCCTCCCGGAACAAGAGTTCTAA
The DNA here is from genome assembly GCA_934717895.1 of uncultured Candidatus Melainabacteria bacterium. Taxonomy (GTDB): domain Bacteria; phylum Cyanobacteriota; class Vampirovibrionia; order Gastranaerophilales; family Gastranaerophilaceae; genus Stercorousia. The sequence goes on from CAKUZO010000054.1 coordinate 11,625, forward strand.
TTCCTTGTGCAGCTTGAATTCTTGCAATTGCATCTAAGAATAAATCTGAGTTATAGCGAACTTCACGACCTGCAACTTTTACAATCTGTTTCCCTTGGTATTTTTCGTTTGCAACAAGTGCTTTTGCAAGAGTTGCCAAGACAATTCCGACTAAGTTAATCGGAAATCTTGTATCTTGCGGGTATAAAATGTTTTGAGGACCTCGAATTCCGGCTGTTGAAACCTTTGCTTCTTTTGCGTAGTTTGCAAACCATTCTTCCAAATTCAAACCTTCCGGATTTTTGTCTTTGTCATAAGG
>CAKUZO010000055.1 GCA_934717895.1 uncultured Candidatus Melainabacteria bacterium
CTCTTGGCATAATCGGTGTTGTGGCGGCTTTGACATTGCCAACATTAATTCAAAATTATCAAAAACAAGTTTTGGTTAATCAATACAAAAAAGCTTATAACGTTTTAAATAATGGTTTTAAGCAAATGGTTGCAGAAGAAGGGTGCACTTCTTTAAGTTGTATTTATAGTGATATAACAGATTCTCAAAGGTATTTAATTGGTTTGGATTTTGATGACGAAAAAACATTAAATAAATTGACAAGTATTTTTAAATTATCAAATGTACAACGTGAGCCTAAAACAAATAGTATATATGGGTATTCTATGTTTTGTTTAAATGGAGTAGATGCTGATACTTGTGGTATTGGAAATTTAAATAGAGACTTGGCACCAGATGCTTCTTTTGTTGGGACAGCACCTGATGGAATGTTCTTTTTTATTTCGAATTCATTAATTGATAATGTTCTTTTTGTTGATGTAAATGGATTAAAATCTCCAAATAAACTAGGGCGAGATATGTTTATATTTTATTATTTTGATTATAATGGTTCAGTTATTGTTGCACCTGCTGGAAGTATGCAAGCAATGAAACATGAGGCAGAGATGTATGGCAGTGAAGTTCCTTCTGATGAGGAATTACGAAATCTTATAAACGAAAATTGTGATCCAAAATCTACATCCAATAATCTGATTGGGCAGACCTGTGGGGCAAAAATCATCATGGACGGTTGGAAGATGAATTATTAATGGAGAATAAAAATCAGGTAATCTACAAATAAGCCTCCTAAAATATTATGGAGGCTTATTAAGTGAATTAGTGCGGAGTACTTCGTCATTATTTATTTAAAAACAACAAATCATGTTGCTTTTGTATTACTCATAGAAGTAATTACGGGTAAAGAAAATATGTTCTTTTGGTGATTTTTCTTCAAAATATAAATATTTCCTTAAAAATATTACATATTTTCCTTGTCTATGTTAGTATAAAAATACGATTACCAGACGGAGAGGAAATTTTTATAATGTTAAGTTTTTTATTAAAGATGTTGGGCGATCCTAACGAAAAAAAAGTTAAAAGTATTATGGGGATAATTGATCACATTAATGCGCTTGAACCACAGTTTGAAAAATTGACTGATGATGAGTTGAGGGCAAAAACTGACGAGTTTAAGGCGATTTTGGCAAAACGTCCTACATCAAATGATTTCAAAACTGATAGAAAACTTGAAAAAGAAGCTTTGGATAAAATTCTTCCGGAAGCTTTTGCAACCGTTAGAGAAGCCGGAAAACGTGTTTTGAACATGCGTCACTTTGATGTTCAGCTAATCGGGGGCTATTTCTTGCATAACGGTCATATTGCAGAGATGAGAACCGGTGAAGGTAAAACTCTTGTTGCAACTTTGCCTGCATATTTGAATGCGTTGACAGGTAAAGGCGTTCACGTAATTACCGTAAACGATTACCTTGCAAAACGTGACAGTGATTGGATGGGCAAAATTTACAAGTTCTTAGGCTTAACAGTCGGTGTAATTTTGTCAGGTGGTAGAACAGCTGAGGATTTTGCGGCTAAAAAAGCAGCTTACGATTGCGATATTACTTATGGTACAAATAATGAGTTCGGGTTTGATTATTTGCGTGATAATATGGCGTCAAGCCTTGAAATGCTTGTTCAAAGACCTTACAACTATGCGATTATCGATGAAGTCGACAGTATTTTGATTGATGAGGCAAGAACACCGCTTATCATTAGCGGTCGCCTTGAAAAATCAGCTGAAACTTATCAATTGATGGCAAAAATTGCTCCTCAATTAGAGAAAATCAAAGATTACGAAGTTGATGAAAAAAATAAAAACATCATTTTGACAGAAGACGGTATCGATCATGCACAAGAGCTTATCGGTGTTAAGGATTTGTTTGATATCAATACTCAATATGCTCATCATCTTTTGCAAGCCTTGAAAGCGAAAGAATTGTTTGTCAAAGATACGGATTATGTTGTACGTAACGGCGAAGTTATGATTGTTGATGAGTTTACAGGTCGTTTGATGGAAGGTCGTCGTTGGTCTGATGGTTTGCACCAAGCAATTGAAGCTAAAGAGGGTGTTCAAATTCAAGATGAAACGCAAACTCTTGCAAGTATTACTTTCCAGAATTTATTCAGACTTTATCCGAAATTGTCAGGTATGACAGGTACTGCAATGACAGAAGAGGCTGAATTTGGAAAGATTTATAACCTTGAAGTTACGACTATTCCGACAAATAAGCCTGATATCAGAATTAATTACCCAGATGTTATTTATAAAACTGAGCAAGCAAAGTTTAATGCTGTGGTTCAAGATATTATAAAAATGCACCAAATCGGCAGACCGGTTTTGGTTGGTACAATCAGTATCGAAAAATCTGAATATGTTTCTCATTTGTTGCAGCAAGTTGGAATTCCGCATCACGTATTGAACGCAAAACATCACGAAAAAGAAGCTTATATTATTGCTCAGGCAGGTCGAGTCGGCGCTGTTACGATTGCAACTAATATGGCAGGTCGTGGTACTGATATTCTGTTAGGTGGTAACGCTGAATTTTTAGCAAAAGAAATGCTTGATAATAAAGGGATTACTCCTGAAAGTGAAAATTACGAAACAGAAAAAGAAATTGCATTGAAAGAAGCACGTGCGATTACGGAAGCTGAGCACGAAAAAGTTGTTGCGGTTGGCGGTTTGCACGTAATCGGTACCGAACGTCACGAATCTCGTCGTATTGATAACCAGTTGAGAGGTCGTGCGGCTCGTCAGGGAGACCCTGGGTCTACAAGATTTTTCTTGTCTTTGCAAGATAATTTGATGCGAATTTTTGGTGGTGACAAGATTACGGCATTAATGAATGCGATGAATGTTGATGAAAATATTGCGATTGAAAACGTTCTTATTACAAGGCAAATTCAGTCTGCTCAGAAAAAGGTTGAAACTTACCACTTTGATATAAGAAAATCTGTTCTTGAATATGATGATGTAATGAATATTCAACGTGAAAAATTCTATGCGCAACGTCGAAAAGTTCTTGCAGGAAAGAATTTGTCCGAAGATATTTATTATATGATTGAAAAAGAAATCGACAGATTGTTGAGAAGTTACATTGCGCCTGATTTACACCCGGAAGAGTATGTGTATGAGGACTTGCAGACGATGATTAAGGAATTGCACTCGATTATTCCTCAATTGTCAGGAATTCAAGTTTCAGATGTTCAAAATCTTCGATTTGAGCCGATTTTTGATAAATTGAAAACTTTGGCAATAAATTCTTATAGGCAGCACGAAGAAGAGGTTGTAAACTTCTACAACCAAGTTATTTCACAATATGATCCGGAAGCTCCTTTGCAAGAAGCATTTAGCGAAAATAATGTTATAAGAAATCTTGAAAAAGATATTTTGTTGAGAGTTGTTGACAGCAAATGGATTGATCATCTTCACAATATTGATATGTTGAGAGATAGCATTGGTTTGCGTGCTTACGGACAAAAAGATCCGTTGATTGAATATAAACGTGAAGCGTATGACTTGTTTAATAAAATGATGTATGAAATCCAAGGCGATACAGTTAAGCACTTGTTCAGAACGAAGTTCGGTATTCAGGTAATCGGTCCTGATCCGCAAGCAGAACCTGAAATGCATAACCCTGACGACAGCGAAATGGCATAAGTGGATTAGTGGAACCGTGGCAATTCAGTTTGATAAGTTTTAATAATGCAAATTTGACATTTTTCAAAAAATCATTAATTCAGTTGATATACAAACCGATTCATCGGTGTAAAATATAATTGAAAGATTAGGTAGTCAAATTTTTACCAGAGAAGGAAACAATGTTCTCACAATTTATTCAAAATTTATTGAATTCAGGCGGACAAGCTCAGGCGATGGAGCGTTATGCTCAGATTAATAATCGGGTGAATAACGCAAATAGAGCCGCGCAATCACCCCAAAACCCGCTTGATGTAATTTATCCGAATAATCAAAATGTGAAAGCCGAATCTTTTGAAAATGTATTAAAGGCTTCTACAAAAACGAATTTTGGGTCATTATTGCTTGATCCGCAGTTGAAACGAGTTAATGCTGATATTGTTAGACAAACTCCGCAAACGAGTTTTTCAAGCGCTTTGCAAGAGGCTAATGCTGTTCAGGCAAATACAACTCAGCCTGCAAGTAAGGCACAGATTTTGAATGTTGTTTCTCAAATCTCTAAAAAACATGGGGTTGATGAAAAACTTGTTCAAGCTCTTATTAAGCAGGAATCAGGATTTAACCCTAAGGCTAAGTCAAAAGCCGGTGCGATGGGGCTTATGCAGTTGATGCCTTCTACTGCAAAGAATTTAGGAGTTCAAGATCCTTACAACATGGTTCAGAATGTTGAAGGTGGCGTAAAATATTTAAAATCAATGCTTAACAAGTATAACGGAAATGTTATTTTGGCGCTTGCAGCATACAATGCAGGGCCTAATGCGGTTGATAAATATTCAGGAATTCCTCCATATAAAGAAACCCAAAATTATGTAAGAAATATTCTGGCAAATTATTTGTAATAAATGTTCTTTTTTACTCAAAAGTCTTTAAATTGTCACAAATTTTGTAAAGAATTTGTTGTTTTCTTATGTTTGTGATATGATGTATGCAAGGGATAGTAATAATTAAGGGGAGACTTAAATGGCTGATACAGAAGTTACGAACGAACAACAAAAGCAATCTCAAGCTGTTGTGGAAGAAAAAATTGAAGTGAACGAAATTCCTGATAACGATGAGGTTATTGAAACAAAGACTTCGCAAGAGTATGATGCAAGTAATATTCGTGTGTTAGAAGGTTTGGAAGCTGTTCGTATGAGACCAGGCATGTACATTGGTTCAACTTCTCAAAGAGGCTTACATCACTGTATTTATGAGATTGTCGATAACTCTATTGATGAATCTTTGGCTGGCTTCTGTACAGATATTTTTGTAACTATTAATAAAGATAATAGTGTTACTGTTGAAGATAACGGACGTGGTATTCCGGTTGATATTAAGCCGGGGACTAACAAATCAGCTTTGGAAATCGTTCACACAGTTCTTCACGCAGGCGGAAAATTTGGTGATGGCGGTTATAAAGTTTCAGGTGGTCTACACGGCGTAGGTGCTTCTGTTGTAAACGCTCTTTCCGAAAAATATATTGTAGAAGTTTCTCGTCAAGGCTTTGTATGGCGCCAAGAATATATGAGAGGCGAACCTGTTGCTCCTGTTGAAAAAGTTCAAGAAACTAGTAAAACAGGTACAAAAACAACTTTCTGGCCTGATCCTGAAATCTTTACAGAAACTACTGTAATTGACGCTGATGTTGTTTCTAACAGACTTCGTGAAATGGCATTTTTGAACAAAGGTTTGAAAATTGTTTTCAGAGATTTAAGAACTGAACAAAATGAAATTTTCCACTATGTTGGCGGTATTGCAAGCTATGTAGAATTTTTGAATCAAAATAGAAATGTTTTGCATGAAAAACCGATTTACATTGACAAAGTTGTTGACGGTATGCAAATTGAAGTTGCTATGCAATATACAGATGCATACAGTGAAAGCGTTTTGTCGTTTGCAAACAACATTAACACGCATTCCGGCGGAACTCACTTGACAGGGTTTAGAAACTCTTTGACTCGTGTGTTTAACGATTACGCAAGAAAAAATAACATCTTGAAAGATTCTGATCAAAATCTATCCGGAGAAGATGTAAGAGAAGGCTTAACAGCAATTGTAAGTGTTAAAATTCCTAACCCTGAATTCGAAGGTCAGACAAAAGAAAAATTGGGTAACGCAGAAGCTATGGGCGCAACTCAAGATGCTGTCCGTGACAAATTGCAAGAATGGTTAGAATTTAACCCTAAAATTGCAAAAATTATTATTGAAAAAACTTTGCAGGCTCAAAGAGCCCGTGAAGCTGCCAGAAAAGCAAGAGAATTGACAAGAAGAAAATCAGTTCTTGAAAATTCAACACTTCCTGGTAAACTTGCTGACTGCTCAAATAGAGAACCTGAAAAATGCGAAATCTACATTGTTGAGGGCGATTCAGCCGGTGGTTCTGCAAAACAAGGCAGAAACAGAATGTTCCAAGCTATTTTGCCATTAAGAGGTAAAATCTTGAACGTTGAAAAAGCAAGATTAGATAAGATTTATGGCAATAACGAAATTCAGTCTATGGTTCAAGCTTTCGGAATCAACATTAGTAGAAACCCTGATGAAGTTGATATCGAAAAACTTCGTTATCACAAAATTATTATCATGACCGATGCCGATGTTGATGGTGCGCACATTAGAACATTGTTGTTGACGTTCTTCTTCCGTTATGCAAGACCGTTGATTGAAAATGGCTATGTTTATATCGCTCAACCACCACTATTCAAGGTTACACAGGGCAAAACATCTGAATACATGTATGACGAACACGCACTTGATAAGATGTTGAAAGAACGTGGTATCAAAAATTTGAGCTTGTCTGACAAAACTAAATCAAGAACAAAAACAGGTGAAGAACTTTTGGAATTGGTTAAAAATATGTCAGCATTCTACAATTCATACAATAACCCGATTTTGAACTTGTATCCGGCTGTTGTTTTGAGAGGTTTGGTTCGTTCAGAAATCACTCCTGAATGCTTTGAAGATCAGGAAAGAATGAACAAGATTATTGAATACTTGAACCACTACTTACAAGATCACGCTAAGAATTACAATATTTCAGAAGCAGCAAATTACGTATGTTCATTGAAGTACAATCCGGAAAATTCAAAATATGCAATTCAATTGAACTTCAACGAAGAAGAACACGTAATTATTAACCAAAATATCATCAAAAGTTCTGAGTACAAAAGATTGAAAGCGTCTTATCCGCTAATCAGAGATTATTTGATTGAAGAAGAAGACAATTTGATTTTGGAAACAGATACTGAACAATATGAAATCAATTCGTTTGAAAAACTTCAAAAATTGATTGATGATAGAGGTTCAAAAGGTTTGCAAATTCAACGTTTCAAAGGTTTAGGTGAAATGATGCCTCAACAGCTTTGGGAAACAACAATGGATCCTGCAACAAGAACATTGTTGAAGGTAAATGTTGAAGATGCAATGCTTTGCGATCAGTTGTTTGATATTTTGATGGGTGATAAGGTTGATCCTCGTAGAAACTTCATCGAAACCCATGCTGTATACGCAACAAACATTGACACCTAGGGAAGCGTGCCGCTTCACCCGCCCATCTGGTGTTGGTGAGATTTTCGATATGAATGACTCCGTAGGAGCATAGCTGCTCCATCCGCCCATCTGGTGTTGGAGAAGTTTTAGATGTCAATGACTCCGTAGGAGCGTAGCCGCTCCACCCGCCCATTAGGTGTTGGTGAAATTTTTGATATAAATGACTCCGTAGAAGCGTAGCCGTATTGCTCAATCGCAATTTTAATATAGTTGGAGATATCATGAAGAAAGCGGTTTTACGTCTATATCAAAAGTTAGGGCAGAAGATGGTGTAATGGTAAATTCACATGTTGATTACTATCGCGTGTTACAATTGAATTCAAATTTTTATCTTTTGCCTGATGGGGCAGTTGTGATGTTCCCAAATAGTGATAGTAGTTATTTTCATAATAATTTAATATTCGTTGATGTAAATGGTGCAAAAGGCCCTAATAGATGGGGCTATGATGTGTTTTGTTTGACATTGGTATCAAAAAACGGAATACTAAGACTGAGTGATGAATATGCTTCTATTGCTGAAAAAAACGGAAAATTACCAAGAACAATTCTTTTGAATGAAAAAGAAAATAACACAAATTTTAAAAAGTATGGAGTATGGTAAAATAAATTAACATTCAATTTAATTTTTATATTATGTTGTGATAAAATTTACTTATGGACGAAAATACTCAATTTGTACCGTTGCACTTGCACAGTGAATTCTCTCTGTTAGACGGGGCTATAAAGCTTAAAGACCTATGTAATTTTGCAAAAGAAAACAACATGCCGGCCGTTGCGATTACCGATCACGGTGTAATGTATGGTGCTTTGGATTTATATTTAGAGGCAAAAGCTGCCGGAATTAAGCCGATTATAGGTTGTGAATTTTATGTCCATTCAGGACCGCTTGATGAGCGTGACGCACACAACAACCCGAGATATCACCTTATTCTTTTAGCCAAAAATAATACCGGCTATATGAATATGGTAAAACTTGCATCTGATGCGGCTTGCAAAGGTTTTTATATGAAACCTCGTATCAATTTTGAGTTGCTTAAAGAACGTCATGAAGGTTTGATTTGTTGTTCAGCTTGTTTGGGTGGCGAAGTTTTGCAACAGCTTCTAAAAGGGGATTATGAGGGCGCAAAAGCGGTTGCAAAACGTTATAAAGATTTATTTGGAGATGATTATTATATTGAGCTTCAAGATCATGGTTTGGAAGAGCAAAAACGCACAAACCCTGATTTAATCAAGATTGCAAAAGAACTTGATATCAAAATGATTATCACAAACGACTCTCACTATTTGAAAAAAGAGGACGCTGACTGGCATGATACGTTGTTGTGTATGCAGACTCAGTCAATGAAAGATGAAGAAAATCGTTTTCATTTTCCGAATAATGAGTTTTATGTAAAAACAGTTTCTGAGATGCGTGATGCGTTCAAGTGGCTGGATTCTGAAACATTCGATCAGTGTGTGAAAAATACTGTGGATATTGCAGAGCAGTGTCACGTTACTATCAAGTGGGAAGCTCCGTTACCGGATTTTAAAGTTCCGCCTAACCATACGACAGATTCTTATTTGGAAGAACTTGTTATGCAAGGTTTGAAAAGAAAATATGGCGAAGAAAATATTAATGACGAGCTCAAAGAACGTGTAAAATATGAACTTGGAATTATCGAAAAAATGGGCTTTTCGGCATATTTCTTGATTACTTGGGACTTTATCCACTTTGCCAAAACCCATGATATTCCGGTTGGGCCGGGTAGAGGATCGGCGGCCGGTTCGGTTGTAGCTTATGCACTTGATATTACAGACCTTGACCCTATTCGCCACCATCTTTTGTTCGAAAGATTTTTGAATCCGGAACGTTTCAGTATGCCCGATATTGATACCGACTTTTGTATTGAAAAACGTGGTGAGGTAATCGATTACGTAGTAGACAAATACGGTGCCGACAAGGTTTGTCAGATTATTACATTCAGTACGCTTGCCGCAAGAAACGCTTTCAAAAGTGTTGCGCGTGTTTTTGGAATGGAGTATGCAAAGAGTAATAAGACCGCTTCGTTGATTGAAGATACGATTTCTGGCTCAATGATAGAGGGCTCTGAGCTTAAAAAACTTTATGATGAAGACCCTGAGATTAAGCGAGTAATTGATACTGCCAAATGCGTTGAGGGCATAAAATGCGGTATTGGTATGCACGCAGCAGGGGTTATCATCTCATATAAGCCGTTAGACCAAATTGTTCCGGTTCAGCCTTCCAAAGATGGAATTATTATTACGCAGTACCACAGAGAAATCTTGGAAAAGATGAAACTTTTGAAGATGGACTTTTTGGGCTTGCGTAACTTGACGATGATACACAAGACGGTAAAACTGATTAAAAAATGTCAGGGAATTGATGTTGATATCAACCACATTCCGCTAGATGACAAACCGACTTATGATATGCTTGTTCGAGGTGAAACTGTTGGAGTATTCCAGCTTGAATCTTCCGGCATGACAAGTTTGGTTAAGAAATTACAGCCCGACGTGTTTGAAGATTTGGGAGCCTTGGTTGCCTTGTTCCGTCCGGGACCTTTGGGATCAGGCATGGTTGACGATTTCGTAGAAAGAAAACACGGGCGTCAGGCAATTACTTATGCTCACCCGAGATTGGAACCTATCCTTAAAGATACTTACGGGACAATGGTTTATCAGGAACAGATTATGCAGATCTTCCAAGTTATGGCGGATTATTCGCTTGGTCAAGCCGATCAGGTTCGTCGTATGATGGGACACAAAGATCCGGAAGCGATGGCTGCTCAGGAAGGCAAACTTATTGAAGGTTCTGCAAAATACGGTATGAAGGCCGAAGATGCGAAAAAATTGTTTAATCAAATCCAAAACTTCGCTGCATACTGTTTCAACCGTGCGCACTCATCAGCTTATGCGTTTGTATCTTATCAGACAGCTTATTTGAAATGTCATTATCCTGTGGAATACTTGTCAGCGTTGCTATCCAGTGTTGCTGGCGATCAGGAAAAAACTCAGGCTTATATTGAAGAAGCTTTGAAATATGGAATTAAGGTTCTTCCGCCTGATATTAATAAATCGTTCTTGGAATATGCACCGGACGGCAAAAACATTCGTTTTGGCTTAGCATCTATTAAGCAAGTCGGTGAGGCGATTATTGAAGAAATTATCAAAGAACGCGAGGCAAATGGCGATTATAAATCGATTTACGATTATATTAAGCGTCTTGATACAAAATGTTCAAATAAAAAAACTCTTGAAGGTTTGATTAAAGCCGGTGCCTTTGCAACTATTGAAAAAAGCCGTAAACAGCTTTGGGATAATATCGAATATATTACATCAACTGCTACAAAAGAGTCTAAGGCAAAAGAATCAGGGCAGGGTAGCTTGTTTGACATGCTCGGTGACACATCAGCGATTGAGGAAGCAAAATTCCAACTTTCGGGTTCTGATGAGGAGTATGATGCAAGAACTATACAGAATTTTGAGAAAGAATTTTTGGGATTTTATGTAACAAGTCACCCGTTGTCGACGATTAGGAGCAAATTGCCGTTCTTGATGACTCATAAGATTACGGAAATTCCAGAACAGCCGAATGACAAAATCGTCACTATTTGCGGACTTATTACGGCTGTAAAACAAATTCCGACAAAGAAAGATCCGACAAAATTTATAAGATTTGTTTCGGTAGAGGATTTGTCCGGAAAAATTGAGGTTATTGCGTTTAATAGAACAATTCAGGAATACGGCGATTATTTGCAAAATGAGCAAAGAGTAATTATTTCCGGAAAAGTTAGCAGACGTTCTGACGACGAGCCGCCGACACTTTTGGTGGAAAGCGTTAAGACGGTTGATAATTCAAATATCTTTACGATTACATTGTTGGACGATTTCAAGTTTGAAGAAATTGTCTTTATGAAAAATATTTTGTGTAAATTCCCGGGCTCAGATCCTGTGACATTCAAGATGAAAGACATGACTGGCGATGTTAAAGTTCTTGTTTCGTCAATGTTTTGGGTGTCCAGTTCAAATGAATTGGTAAATATTTTGAACAAACAGTTTGAGGGAAGATTGAAGATAGATATTCGCTCTTTGGATAGTAATGAGAAAGAAGAACAGGCGGCGTAAAGGCTTGTTTCGCCTCTTGTGGCAAGACTAAAATAAAAATTTTGACAAAATTAAAAAAAAGACTTGCAAAAAAAAATCTTTCATGTAATAATAAAAAAGTACCCGATGCGGGGGTAATTCAGTGGTAGAATGCTTCCTTGCCAAGGAAGATGTCGCGAGTTCGAGCCTCGTCTCCCGCTCCA
>CAKUZO010000056.1 GCA_934717895.1 uncultured Candidatus Melainabacteria bacterium
TTAATAGTAGTTGCTTTTGCTAAGTCTTCCGTCGCATTTGCATATATTTTTTCTAGTTGTTCTTTCATTGGTTTAACCTCTTTTTACTTTGAGGGTAGCCCCTCACCTGAATTTGTAACACTCGCTCTAGCTTGTGTTCAATTTCTTCCTCTCCCTTAGGGGGGAGGATATTTATACTAAATTATTTCATTGTGCTGTTTTTCGTAAGCTATTGTTGTCATTGGTCCGTGTCCCGGAAAAACTTTTGTGTTTTCATCAAGCTTAAACAAAACATCTTTTACGCTATGACAAATTTTCTCAAAGCTTCCGCCGTACAAATCAGTTCTTCCGACACTTTGTCTAAATAAAGTATCGCCCGAAAATAAATTCTCGTCAACAAGATAGCAAACTCCGCCTTCTGTGTGTCCTGCGGTTTGAATAACTTTGATTTTTAAATCTCCAACTTCAATTACATCGCCATCTTTTACGAATTTTTCATAAGTCGGCGGAACACTGTCCGGAACTCCAAAGAGTCTTGTAAAATCATTGATTTTGTCAGAAATTGCGATATCTTCTTTACAAATTACAGCTGGTGCATTCAATGTTTTTTTTAAAGAATTTAATCCCATAATGTGATCAAAGTGCCCATGTGTAATAAGAATATATTTAACTTTTGCACCAAGTTCATCGACTGTTTTTTTTAGTTCCGGAATATCGGCCGGAGCGTCAATAACAACTGCTTCACGAGTATTTTCGTCAACGACAAGATACATATTATTTTCGATTAAGCCGGCTACAAATTGTTTTATTATCATTATTTTCTCACCAACTCAAAAATTTCTTTACAAATCTTGAATACTTCTTCTGCCTTGTCTAAGAAAAGCATATTTGGTCCATCGCATTTAGCACATTCAGGATTTGGGTGAACTTCAAAGAACAGAGCGTTTGCACCCGCCGCCATGGCAGCTTTGGCAAGAGTCGGGACAAATCTTCTGTCGCCACCTGATGAAGTTCCGTTTGCTCCCGGTAGTTGAACACTGTGAGTCGCATCAAATACGACAGGATAGCCAAACTGTTGCATAATCGGAATTCCTCTGAAATCAACAACTAAATTATTGTAGCCAAAAGAGCTTCCTCTGTCTGTCAATAAAATTTGGTTACTTCCGGCTTCTTCAACTTTTTTTACCAATGTTCCCATTTGTTCCGGTGCAAGAAATTGTCCTTTTTTAATATTTACAATTTTCCCAGTTTTAGCTGCTGCAACAAGCAAGTCCGTTTGTCTGCACAAAAAAGCCGGAATTTGCAAAATATCAGCGACTTCGCTAACAGGTTCAGCTTGATCAGGAGTGTGAATATCGGTTACAATCGGTAGATCATATTTGTCTTTGACGTTTTGTAACATTTCAAGACCTTTTTCAAGCCCAGGTCCTCTATAAGAATAAATCGATGATCTGTTTGCTTTGTCAAATGACGATTTAAAAATATAGTTGATACCTAATTTTTGTGTAATCTCTTTTAAGCCTTTTGCTGTTTCGTCAAGAATTTCTTGGCTTTCAGCGGCACAAGGTCCGGCGATAATAGTTAATTTGTCGCCTCCGATTTCAAAATCTTTTAATTTAATTCTCTTCATATCCATACTTTGAATTATATTAAAAATATAACTTAAATACAAGCGTTTAATTTCCACATATAAACGGTATAACCTGTCTAATATAATTACCAAAACAATAAAAGCAATAATTTTCTACTTGTTTAAGTAAATATTTTTATACTTAAATAAAAAAAGACGAGTTCTGATTAAGAACTGTTTCCCTAAAAACAGGTAAAATAAAAAGTCAGTTTTAGGTTTTAATTCTTGATTATCTCGTCTTTTTTATTTATTTTCTTGCTTAATTTTTATTCTTCTGCAACAAGTTTGTTGAACGTACGCATAATTCTAGGCCAAATTGTTCTAGGTTTTACATGCCCTGATTCGACAGCGCCCCAACTTGCCAATGATATTCTATCTCTGAGAGTTTGAGGATAGTTCTGTTCTAATGCATTTACAAACTTTTTAAATGCTGCTCTTGTATTAGGCTTCTTAGCGGCCCTTTTTCCTACTTCCATTATATAATCATTGTGCGAATCAATCCCAACGGTTCTTGCTTGTGACAACATTGATGTTAAAGCAGCACCTTGTGCATTTGATTTATTAGCCATTGTTAAAAAATCTCCAACAGCTCTATCTGCGTGGTTTGAACCTTTCTTAACAGCTAGTGCCATCATTTTTGCGCTATAATCAAGACCATTAAATCTCATCATACATTTCATGTTTATATTTCCTTTCTTATTTTTTTTCTATGGGGTATAAAAACTGTAAATCTATAATTTTTCTATTATGTAAATAAATATTAACAATGCCGTTTATTGCAAATAAACATCTTCTAAAAGCTTAATTTCAAATTCTGAACCGGCAGGGATAGAAATTCTTCCTCCCTTAGCCCAAATCGCAAAAATCGGCGAGCCAACTAGGTTTATGGCATAAACAGCCATGCCGGCAATTGTTGGAATAGGCGATATTATTATTCCAACAGGGTTATCTGCAAGTTTAGCAGAAGTCCTGCGTGTTTTTTTGTAGAAGTTCTCACCTTTATCGACTTGCCTTGAAACACCTTTTATATAGCCACGTTTCCCTTTGATATTATTAAAGAAAACTTTTTTAAAATTAGCTTTCGTAATTTTCGCATGAATACTTTTTGTAGAACCGTTAACAACCATTCCATCAACTAACAATACAATAAGCCCGCCATTTCCACTATACTGAGGCAAGTGAGAATTTTCGACAACTCCGTTAAATCTTGTGCCTTCATTTATGGTTATATATCGTTGTGTAACCGGTTTTATTGAAGTAAATGAAACTCTTGTGCCTTCTCTTTGATAATCTGAAATTACACAATTAGATCGAACTCTAAACTTCGTCCCCTTTTTTATTCTAATTGCAGTCGATTTATCATATTTATAATCATTTTCCATTTTTTTAATTACTAATTGAGGTTTTGCCGGCTGAGAAATCGGCTGAGTTTTAGGCACTGACGGTGTAGAACCGGTTTTATTTCCGGTAGTATTTGTTGTTTTAGAAGTCGATGATTGAAATTGATTAGGAGAAGTTCTCGGAAGAGCAGGCAAATTCTGTTCCAACGCTGATGGATTATAATTTCGACGGATTTCTTCATCAATAGATGTATCTAGTTCAAATGCAAAACAACAAGAAGCGAAAAGTATCATCGTTATAAATAATGATAAAAACTTTTTCACAATTCTACTTTCCACTTCTTACCTTCCATAATTTCACTATTCAACTATTTCAACAAGTCATTAATTGCCTTAGCAGCCTTTTTACCGGCTCCCATTGCGTTAATAGCATTAGACTCGCCAACCGGAGCAACATCTCCGCCCGCATAAACTGTCGGAATGTTGGTACATCTTGTTTCTCCGTCAACCACGATATAACCGCGTTTATCAGTTATAATCTCCAAGCCTTCCGCTTCTGCTGAACGTTGGATAATTGGGTTTGGACCTGTTCCAAGAGCAACAATTACTGTATCTAAGTCCATAATTTCAGTTTTTCCGGTAGAAACAGGACGGCGTCTGCCTGATTCATCAGGTTCGCCAAGTTCCATAACCTCTAATTCTACACCTTTTACATAGCCGTCTTCCCCTAATATTTCTTTTGGAGAATACAAGAATTTAAACACAACACCTTCTTCTTTTGCGTGTCTAATTTCTTCCAAACGAGCCGGAAGCTCTTTTTCTGTACGACGATAAATGATATAAACTTCTTCAAATCCAACTCTGACAGCAGTTCTAGCAGCGTCCATTGCAACATTTCCACCGCCGAAAATAGCTGCTTTTTTACCTACTCTCAAAGGTGTCACGCTATCAGGCTGTCCTGCGTGCATCAAATTTACACGAGTCAAAAATTCATTTGCAGAGAAAACACCGTTTAAATTTTCGCCAGCAACGTGTAACATTTTCGGCAAACCTGCACCTGAGCAGATAAAAATCGCATCAAACCCATCTTCTTTCAATTGTTCAAGAGTAATTGATTTTCCAACAACAACGTTTTTGTGAAAAATAACTCCCATTTTTTCAAGATTGTTAATTTCTTTGTCAAGAATTGTACGAGGAAGTCTGAAAGGCGGAATTCCGTAACGCAAAACGCCACCAAGTTCATGCAACGCTTCAAAAACTTCGACATCATGACCGGCTTTTCTCAAATCGCAAGCAGCAGTCATGCCGGCACAACCGGAGCCGATTACTGCAACTTTTTTCCCTGACGGCTTGATTTCCGGAAGCTCCGCATTTGTATTGTCGCCAACATATCTTTCTAATGCACCGATTGCAACTGCTTCGCCCTTAATTCCAAGAATACATTGACCTTCACACTGCCTTTCTTGCGGACAAACGCGACCGCAAACCGACGGTAACATACTTGTTTGGCGAATAATTTCGCCAGCTTTTTCCAAATTGTCATCTTTTATAGCCTGAATGAAATCAGGGATTTGGATATTTACAGGGCACCCCTGTACGCATCTTGGATTTTTGCAATGTAAGCATCTAGATGCTTCTAATTTCACCTGTTCCGGCGTCAAATTGCTTTCAACCGGTTCAAAATTATGACGTCTTTGGTTTTTATCTTGTTCTTTAACATGTTGTCTTTCAATCTTGTTCATATTCATTCTCCCTCTTTAACTACATTTTACTAAAAATAGAAATTATGTACAAGTTTTTAAAATATGTTCAAAATTATTTCGCTTAGCTGCTTCACTTCCTGGCTGCTTAGCTGGATTCTTTCGCTATTCGCTCAGAATGACGTGAATTGCGACTATGCACGAAAAATATTTGTAACGAAACTGTCACTCCGGACTCCGATCCGGAGTCTATTAGTTGCAGTAATAGATTTAGTTAATATTAGATTCTGAATAGCAAGAAAAATTAATGCTCGTTACTAGCATTATTTTTCTAAGCTTTCAGAATGACGACAGATGGCAACTATTCCCGATACGAACTTAACGCCTTAACGTCCTATCGCTCTATCGTCTTTTTTATGTAACCTCATATTAATTTTCTATAAAATAAGTCTAGACAAATCCCAAAAATAGGGTTATAATAACATATGTACACAAAAAAAGAAAGTGAGTTTTGGTTATGAAAAATTTATTAAGAAGAGCTTTCGGGGGGGGGGCAATCGCAGCCTAGGACGTGATATAGTACGCAAAATCGAGTTAGCAGCTAAGCAGCTAGGAAGCGAGGCAGCTAGTTTTTTAGATGCGAAGATGCGAAGAGGCGAAGTCTGTATCGGAATAGCTGCTATCAGTCGTCATTCTGAGCGACAGCGAAAGAATCCAGCTTATTATTGTAATACAAGTAAATTGAAAGGAATACACATGAAGAACTTTTCTGAAACAGACCAAGCATCTATGCCTCTTGGCATCTTTGCATCTAAATCAGTTACGTGTCGGCATAGCAATGCCGACCTACATAAGAAATCTGCGTTTACATTGGCAGAGGTTCTTATCACCCTCGGCATAATCGGTGTTGTGGCGGCTTTGACATTACCAACACTAATTGCAAATTACCAGAAAAAAGTATTAGTTACTCAGTTTAAAAGATCTATTGTATTTGTGCAGAATAGTTATAGAAAAATACTTGCAGACGAGGAAGTAGATTCTTTGTTTGATACTCCATTTGCTTTTAAAACTTGTAAGAGAAATAGTCATATGCCCAGTAGAGATGATTGTAGTTGGGGGACTTATCAAGATAAGTTCGCTTCTAAGTTTGGTTATGAACTCTTATCAATTGATTCATTAAAATCCAGTCCTTTGCGTAGCTTAAAAGATGATGGTATCAATAGTTACATTTCATCAAATGGCTTTTGCTTGGCTTTTATTTCTGATCGTGATGAGTATATGTCCGGAGAAAGTGTTCATTTAGGTAGCTTTGTTGATGTAAACTGTGATAAAGCACCCAACAAAGTCGGACGAGATTTTTTCTTTTTTCTATTTAATTCAGATGCAAAATTCGATTTTTATGGATATGGTGGTTGGGAAGATGTAGAAGGTATGAAAGATCTGTGTAATGAAGATATATTTAAAGCAATAGACTTTGAAGACCATTTCTGGTATAGGGTAGTTGGTGTAAATTGTGCCGCAAGAATAATGTCTGAAGGCTGGGTTATGAATTATTGATTTATATTTTTAGGTAAAGTAATACTTGAAATATTTTTTATTTTGTATATAATAAAATAAGATTGTACAAAAAGACCATAAAGGTGGTGAAAATATAAATGGCAGAAGTTAAAGTTGGCGAAAATGAATCAATTGAAAGCGCATTGCGTCGTTTCAAGAAAAAAATTCAAAAAGCCGGTATTCTTTCAGAAGTTAAAAAACGTGAAAGATATGAAAAACCAAGCGTAAAAAGAAAACGCAAATCTGAAGCAGCTAGAAAAAGAAAAGTTTAATCGGATTAAATATATAAACAAAAAGAGGTTGAAAACAGCCTCTTTTTTGTTTGTAATATTTAACTAATTTGATTGTGTAAAAATTAATCGACAACAGTAATTCTTCCGTCGTCTTTTAGTTCAATCGGTGCGTTTAATTTTTTGATGTAGTCGCAAGTTGATTTGTCTTTATCAAAGTTGAATTTTTCATCAATTTCGTCTTTTTCTATCTTGTTTGAGATTAATTTATCTCCGCCAGATGCGAAAAAGTCATCTGTTGCAACGGTATAAGTTTTTGTTGTGCTCGGATTGTTCACGTCAATCGGGATTTCTTTTCCAGATTTGTCTAAGAAAGTAGCAGATTTTAGTTCGCCTGTTCGACTGACAGTGTATTTTAAACCTGATGGCATAATAATCCCCGGCTTATGTCCGGGATCAGTGTAAGATTTTGCACCAACTTTTAGTGCGTCAACAATCTCTTTTTCTGTAAGTTTTAGAGTTACCATATTATTTTTTAATGGTACGACTTCAAATACCTGTCTTGAATCAAGCGGGCCTGCTTCAAAGAACCCTCTGATGTTTCCGGCATTAATCAATGCTAAATCAGTTCCAAACTCGCTTCGTACCGCGTCCATAATGATGAATGCGTTAGGGTTCGGGTCAAGTAATCTGTCTTTTGTAGGTCCAAATGCCGTTTTGATTTCTCCCAAGTGCTCAGGTTTGCCTAAAATGTGGTCAAACACACCTTTCATAACTCTGTTACGTTTAAACGAGTTAGAAGGAGTTACATTGTTTTGGACTTTTACGATAGTTCCCTTGTCGTCGTCCCAAGTTATTTTTAAATCTCCGAAGTATTCACCATCTTTGCCGGCTTGCGTAATAATTACCGGTTCATTTGTTTTTGAATAAAGCAGGTTTTTACCGTCTTCAACGCCTTTTAGCAAATCGTGAGTGTGCCCTCCGACAATTACGTCGATGCCTGATGTTTCTTTGGCAATTTGTTGATCTTTTGTTAAGCCACAGTGAGAAAGCAGAATGACTTTGTTAATCCCTTGTTTCTTGTAGTCGTCAACAACATTTTGAATATCTTTTAAAGTTTTTGAGAAATCATCAACTCCGATTTGTTTTCGAGATTCATTATCACGAATTCTTTCGTGTAAATCAGGTGGTGCAAGCCCTATGATAGCATATTTGTGACCATTTTTCTCTAATACAAATGATTTTTGAATAACTCCGTCCAGAGGATTTCCTTTTGGAATTTCCAAGTTCATGCCAAGACTTTTAAACTTTGCATCTTTTTTTGCAACGGCAATTTCGTCCGGATTTGCATCATATTCGTGGTTCCCGTCTGCTGTTGCATCAATTCCAAGTGCGTTCATGTATGTATTAGAGGCTTTTACGATTTTTGGATCACTGCCGGCAGAGATGTCGCCTGCTGACAGAACTAATTTGTCAGCTTGTGTGTCTTTATTATTGTTGTCAAACAGTTCTTTTGCAGAATAAATTCTTGCCATGTTTCCGATTCTGCCGTGTATGTCATTTACATAAAAAATGTTTGTTGTTGATTGGTTGGTTTTTTGTGGTGATTTGTTCTTTTCAAAAGTGTCTTGCGAAGGCTGAGGATTTATTCCCTGTGATTGAGGTTGCGAGTGCTCTGTTATCGGGGAAGTTGCTCCTGTATTCGCTTTAAAATTGATTTTTGGAAAGTTATTCATTAATATTTTCATATTTTTTCACCTTTTTTATAAATATTAAATACTATCAAGATATTTTTTTGCTATTCTTTTTATTTGTTATTCAAGAACATTAAGCAATTTGCCCTAGTCCTATATGATTTTGCTCGCGAACAACAGTTTGCGGTTGTGGTTGATACTGTTGTTGAAGCTGTTGTGGCTGTTGAGTTTGTGGCTGCTGACCGTTTTGTGTAGGAGTTTGGTTTTGAGTGTTTTGTTTCTTTTTTAATTCTTTGTATGTTTTTAATCCTTCTACCCAGTTTTCAACAAGCTGTATGTCGTTTTTTACAACTGATTGCGGGAGTGCAGCATGGTGAATTTTTGGCAACAAAAAGTCTTCGGAATATTCAATAGATCTAGGTACGTTATCATCTGTGTCATTGCATATAAACATCATCTTCCCGTTTTTATCAGTTCTTGTTCCGGTTATTGTGATTTCGTGCCCATTGATAATTGTGCCGCTTGCATCGACCTGTGTATAACCTATAATAACGTTTTCACCGAGATTAAGAGCATCTGTAATCTGTTTTTTCATAGTGTTAAAATCGGTTTCATAGCCGACTAATCTTGCATTTTCGTCAACAGTTTGATAAGTTACTGAGATTTTATTTTTGTCTTCAACTACGGATTCCGTGAATGTTTTTTCAAATTCAATTAAGCCTTTATCATTTTGATTAAATTTGCCGGCTCTTTTGTCGGTTAACGTGTCATAAGATTGTTGAGAACCTACTTGCATAAATGTAGATTGCATCAAAACATCAAGAGGCGAGCGTTCCAGTTTGTCTTTATCGACGGTTTGAATTTGAGCTCGAATTATTGCTTTTTTGTCGGGTGCGAATTTTAATGCTGCTTCATTAAAATCATTTGCTTGGTATGGAACTTCAAATGCATTCAAAAGCCAAATAGCATCTAGTGTATTGTCTGCTAAGTTATTTAGTTTGATTGTCTTATTTACAGACATTTGAGGAGAACTCAAGCCTTCTGCAAATCGAGCAAATTCGGCAGGGTGTTTTTGTGCCAAGTTAAACTCGATACTTGACGCAACACATGTGCCCGAATGCTCAACGTTTATATCTTCTGAGTTATTCCCTTCCGCATTTCTTGCCATTTGTTGGTATTTATCAGGAATGTTTCCGAATTGTTGTGTAATAATATGCGGGTCTGAAATCGTATTAATTGTGTCTTTTAAAATTCCTTCTTTACTCAATCCCTGTGCACGTTGGTTTTTAGCAATTTTATATAAATTGTCCAATGTCGTGGACTTATCATTAGAGTCTGAATTCAACAAAATTCCGTTTTTTAAAAGTGTATTGAGCTGTCTTTTTGTTTCCTTATCAACAAGGCTCGTAAGCTCAGAATACTTTGCTTTTTCTTCTTTTGAAACAAGTTCTGTTCTGAGAGTTGGAGTAGATTGAACAGAGGAAAAACTAATTTGTGACATCATCGGATTTGACGTAAAATTTGGTGCAGAAACCTTTGCTGCAAGATTATTTTGAACTTTTGCAGCATTCACAGATTTAACTGTGTTATAATTATTGTATGGAAGATTATCTACACTTTTTGAATACACAATTTCACTCCACTACTATTATATCTAAAAATAAAAAGTAAAAAAAATTGCTATATTGAGTGAAGATAATTAACAAATGTTACAAACAGGAATAATGTATTGAAATTTAAACCATTAACAAAAGAGCAACTTATAATTTCCATAGACAGATTAACTCGTTTTAAGGAGCCTGAAACTAAATATTTACGAGTGTTCTTTGATATTATTGTTAATAATCTTATTCAACCAAAATTCAGAAAACATGAATTAGAAGAGTTAAATTATGAACAAATCGTTGATGTCGCTCAAAAAATTATAAATGGTTCTATTCCCGATTACACAAATGATTTGGCTATAAATCAGCAGTTATATGATTATGAAAACTCTATTTTTTGTTTAAATGAAAATGCTCAAAAACTTTTAAAGAATAAAATCAATTATAAAGGGTTAATAGATCTAATTCCTGACAACGCACCAAACAATTTAAAATGGTTAAAATCGCTTGTGGAGAATAAAAATTATGAAAACAATTACGGCTATCCTGTAAAAAAAGTTCTTCTTTGTGAAGGTATTACAGAAGAAACTTTGTTGCCGGTTTTTGCAGAAATTTGTGGATTTAATCTTAACGAGCATGGAATTCATGTTATTTCTGCCGGTGGAAAAAATCAGGTTGTAAAGTATTTTTATAAGTTTGCCGAATGCTTGAAAATTCCGATTTTTGTTTTGCTTGATAATGACGCACAAACAAATTTAGAAGAAATAAAACCTAAATTACGTTCTATTGATAAAATCCATCTTCTTAAATGTGGCGAATTTGAGGATTTATTGCCGAATTCTCTCATTACAAAAGCCTTAAATGATGCAACAAAAAACATTTCTATTGCTCCGATTGATGGGTTGGAATGTGCAACTTCAAAAGTCGAATTCTTAGAAGAGTTTTTTAAACATAGAGGCTTACATGAATTTAAAAAAGCAGAATTTGCTCAGTTAGTAAAACAAAATGTTTCTGGATTTAGCGATGTTTCTGATGAAATTAAAGAAATTATATCAGAGTTATCTAAGAATAATTTGCCAACAAAAAAGGCATAGAAAGTATCCATGCCTCTTTTGCTATAAATATTTGTTAAATTAATTTCTTGAATTAAGTTTTGCTAGTAATCTGAGGATTTCTGTGTAAAGCCATACAAGGGTAATCATTAAGCCCATAGCACCAAACCACTCGTAATCCTTGCTTAGCATTCTTTCAGATGAAGATTCAATAAAGAAAAAGTCTTGAATTAAGCTCATAGCGCCAATCACTACAACAAATAGGCTAAATCCGATTCCAATAAGACCATTATCCCAAATTAGCGGAATGCTACGAGAGAAAAACATAGCAACAAATTGAATTAGATAAATAGCTAAAATAGATAGCAGTGCTGTTGTTAAAACAGCTTGAAATTTTTCTGTGTATCTAATCATTTTAGCCTTATAAAGTCCAAGCATTACAAATAAAACAACAAAAGTTGCCAAAATCGCTTGTGTAACAATTCCATGGTATGCAGATTCAAACATCGCTGAAATTGAGCCTAAAGCTAAGCCTTCAAACAATGCATAAGG
>CAKUZO010000057.1 GCA_934717895.1 uncultured Candidatus Melainabacteria bacterium
CCCTTAGTCTGTAAATATTGAGCTTTCCCCATAAATACAATAAAATATATATGCA
Organism: uncultured Candidatus Melainabacteria bacterium; assembly: GCA_934717895.1. GTDB lineage: Bacteria > Cyanobacteriota > Vampirovibrionia > Gastranaerophilales > Gastranaerophilaceae > Stercorousia. Next base: position 56 of record CAKUZO010000057.1, read on the forward strand.
AACTTCACATCAATCATTTAATGGATATTTTGAGAAAATCAAGACAAAATTTTTACAAAATTTGGATTTAATTATAAAAGTTGTGTGAAAATATTTCAACACAACTTAGTAGCAATAAATTTTATATAAATTTAATTTTGGAGTTTAATACATATTTATATTCTAAAATTTTAACCAAAATAGTTTTTCAAACCAACAGATAACTGCTTATTTTTGCAGAATTTTTTAAGTTTTGCAATAGCCCTGTTTTCGATTTGTCGAATTCTTTCACGTGAAACTCCGTATTGTGTTCCAATTTCATCTAATGTTTTTTTAGTTCCACTGTTATCAAGTCCATAGCGAAGAATTAGGACATCGCGTTCTTTCGGGCTTAACTGATTTAGCATTTTTCTGATATCTTCAAATAAATTTTCTTGCGAAACTCTGCTTTCTGGGGCAATAGATGCTTCATCAACAATAAAATCTGCAATTTTAGAAGTGTCATCAGAAGATGTTGCAGGGGTCTCCATACTTATTGTTGATTGGGCTGATTTTATGATAGAAGAAATCTTACTAACCGGAACCCCAAGCCTGTACGCGATTTCTTGTTTTGTTGGTGTATGTCCGAGTTCTGTCGTCAAATCTATTGTTGCACGTCTAATTTTCCCCAAAGATTCAATCATGTGAATTGGAAGTCTAATAATTCTTGACTTGTCTGCAATTGCACGACTTATTGATTGCTGAATCCACCAAGTTGCATAAGTTGAAAACCTGTAACCTTTTGTGTAGTCAAACCTTCCGGCAGCCTTCATTAATCCCATATTACCTTCTTGGATTAGGTCAAGAAATGAAAGACCTCTGCCAATATATTTTTTTGCAATACTTACAACGAGTCTTAGATTGGCATTTACCAGCAAATTTTTTGAAAATTCGTCATGGGTTTCGTATATTTTTTTTGCAAGGTCATATTCTTGCTCATGAGAAAGAAGTGGAATTTTACCAATTTGTTGCAAGTAAATCTTAACACTATCATCTGAATTGACAGACGTCAAACTCTCTTGAACTTTTGGCTCCTCTACGGATTTTAAAACATCTTCATCTTCTTCTTCATTATTTTCAAGTTCATGAAAATTAACGTCTTCGTCCGAAATTTCTTCTGTTAATATTCCGTATTTTTCAAGTTCTTTTTTCATTTCTCTCTCCTAAATGCTCATTTGTAAGTTCAAATTTTGCTTCTTTGATTATTATAACTATTTTTGCAATTTTTGTCTAACTGTTTCAAAAATTATTGCACTTAATGCATTTGAAACATTAAGGGAGTTAAAATTTTTGTACATCGGAATTTTTACAACAAAATCAGACAATTTAAGGATCGATTTTGAAACTCCGGCGTGTTCAGCTCCCATTACGAGTGCAAAATTCATATCATCATATTTGACATCATAATAATTATCTTTTGCACTTGCGTCTGCTGCAACTACCCACCAGTCGGAATTTTTAAGTTTTTGAACAGCGTTTACAAGGCTGTTTACTTTTATTATAGGAATATGATTTATGGCTCCGGCACTTGTCTTTTCAACTGTTGCATTCACTTGAACATTCCTTCTTGATGGGATAATAATTCCTTCAACACCAGCACAAACACAAGTTCTTATAATGGAACCAAGATTGTGTGAATCCTCAATTCCGTCAAGAATTACAAGAGATGAATTCTCGCGTTTTTGTTCCAAGAAATCGTCTAAATCCATATATTTGATAGGCGAAATTTGTGCAACAATTCCTTGATGGTTGAATTCTGCATAAGGCTGAAACTTTTCTTTCGCAACGAATTGATACACTATTCCGTTTTGTTGAGCAAGTTCCTTAATTTTGTTAATTTTATTATCGCTATGTATATTTTTTGAAATAAGAATTTTGTTAATTTCTCTGTTGCCAGCAATTAGAGCTTCCATTACGGAGTTTTTTCCAAAAATTATATTATCTTCCATTTATTTTGCTCCTACGGCTGAAACTTCCAACATTCTGTCGATACAAGTTAGAGCTTTTTTTGCCATTTCTTCATCTACTGTAATTTCGTGTTCTTCTCTGTCAAGTGCATTGTAAATATCTGTCAGAGTGTTCCATTTCATATTTGGACAAATCACAGAATCTTTAATCAGAATAAATTCTTTTTCCGGATAATCACGTTTAAGTCTATCTACAACACCTTTTTCAGTTGCGATTATAAATTGTTTATTATCACTTTCTTTGGCAAACTTCATAATTCCTGTTGTAGAACCGACATAATCTGCGATTGCAGTTACTGATTGATGACATTCCGGGTGCGCAAGAACAAGAGCGTTCGGATATTTTTCACGAGCTGCAATAACATCTTTATCCCTGATTTGCATGTGTGTAGGACAAAATCCCGGGTATGTATTCACTTTAACATTGCCTAATTTTGCCTCAACCCATTTGCCAAGGTATGTATCCGGCAAGAACAAAATTTCGTCTGCGTTAAGACTGTCAACAATTTTCACGGCATTTGAGCTTGTACAACAAATATCGCATTCTGATTTTACCTCTGCTGTCGAATTGATGTAACAAACAGTCGGCATTTTAGGAAATTTCTTTTTGAATTCTCTAAGTTGTTCCAAAGTAATCATGTCTGCCATTCTACAACCGGATTCTAGCCTTGGCAAAAGAACTTTCCTTGTCGGGTTAAGAATTTTTGCAGTCTGCGCCATAAAATATACGCCTGCAAAAACAATTATATCAGCATTCGTTTTAGCCGCCATTTGACTAAGATATAGCGAATCCCCAACATAATCGGCTACTTCGTCAATTTCCACGTTCTGGTAACAATGAGCCAAAACAACAGCGTTTTTATCCTTCTTTAATTTATTAATTTTTTCAATTAACTCTTTCATTTCGAGTAATCTCTCCTACATTTAGTGTAAATTTATGTTAATTTCGCAAACTTTATAAAATATATTGTATAATAAAAAAGAGAGATAGTAAATAAAAAAAAGAAAATTGCGATATGGATATAAATGAAATTTTTTCACAATTAGGGTTGGGCAGCAAAGAAGTTGTATATTTGTCAGTTACACCAAGCGTCGGGCTAGAATTAATTCAACTTGATACAAGCAGTAAAACCGTTAAGGATTATGCATACAGACCATTAGATTATAATGAGTCATTGAGAGAGATTTCTGACATGGAAGCTTTCAAAAATGCCGTAAGCGAATTGTTTGCAGAATTAAGGGTTAATCCGAAATCAAATGTTGTTGTAAATTTGCCTATGGTTTTCTTCGGACAAAAAGAACTTTCGTTGATGCTGGGAGATGATAGTATTTCGGTAGCATTAACATCTGAAGCTGAACAATCATATATCTTTAAAAGATATGAACCGGCTATTGCATGGTGCGACTCTATGGCATCACAATCCGGAGATGCTAGAAAACTGTTTTATTCAGCTATCCAAAAAGACGTAATAGAAAATATAAAAAATGCATTAACGGAAATTGGTGCAACTCTTACGGGCATTGAAATTTCTTTAATTTCCATTTTAAAAGCTTTGGAATTTACCGGTTTAGCACAAGAGCAGATGAAGAGTAATATATCATGGAATTTGATGTTAGTTTCTTCTAATGGTTATTCTATATGTTCTATGGTTGGAAAAAATATTATAGATTATTACGAAGAGCCACTCGCTATTAAATCATTTGAGGGAGATGAAATATATAGTGCAATCAGCACATCTGCACAAATAACCTTGATGAGCTATCCGGCTAACTCTTTGTTTATATTATCTGAAACAGATATGGTAAGTGCTGAATTGTTGTCAAAACGAATTCAGGTAGAATGCCCAATATCGTTCTGGGATAATAACAGTTTTAAGAAAAACGATGCAATTCCTGTAAGCTTAGAGGTTTTGGAAGAAACTGCACATAAAATTTCTCTTGAAGCGATTGGTTGTGCAAGCAATGTTTCATTACCGACCAGATTTAACTTTTTGTCAGGTGCATCAGGTGTTGAAGGAGATAATCCAGATGAGCCAGTGCATGTTGTTTTGGGATCAACAGAGTTTGATATCTCGCCTAATATGGCAAGAAATTATTCAATTCTGATTGCAATTATTATATTAATACCTGCGCTGCTGTTTGCACTTGTAGTTCCAACTGTTGAAAAACATAAGCAAGCTCAACTTGACGATATTACAAGTCGTTTAACGAATACAAATTCTGAGATTGAAAGAGTTCAAAAAGAACAAAATAAAGAGAACGATTTTGATGTCGCTGCTGAAATTAAAAAAGTTATGAAAAATAACAGATCTAAGCTAATGGCATTTACCGCTCTTGGAGAATCTGTTCCGAAAAAACTTTGGGTTACTTACTTCACAGCACAAGGTGATGGACAAATTGACATAAAGGGAGAAGCATCAAATGTAGAGGATATTTACCTGTTTTTTAAGAACATGAAAGATTCTCTTTTGAATACTCAATTAAGACTTCATAAACTAGAAATGAAGTCAGATTCAGTAGATGATGCGGTTAGCTCAAACCCAAATCACCCAACTGTTTATGAATTTGAGGTTACGAATATGTCTGCGGCTGATCTTAATCCGCCTGCACAAAATCAGGGAGAAAATGGTCAGCAACAACAAGATCAAAATCAAAAAGAGCAAAATAACAATCAACAACAAGAACAAAATGCAGGTGCGGTTCCGAATAAGCCATTGTTGAATTTTGGCAAGTAGAATAATCAGGAGAATAATATAGTGGATAATGATTACAGTATATATCTAAAAAAATTTAAAATTGCAGTAGCGATATTAGGATTATCATTGGTATTTGCAATTGCCATGATTGCTAAAACAGTTCCTGAAATTCAAAAAATGGTTCAAATTCAACAGGAAACAAGCGCAAAATCAGGAGAACTTGCTGATGCAGAGAGAAAATTAGCTGAGTTAAAGACAGCTGCTGAAAAAAGAGATGAGCAAGATACCAGTGTTTTGCAAATGTTTTTTAAACCTGTTAGCGAAGGCTTGGATACCGAAGCTGCAATTTCAGACGAGTTTGGAGAAATATTGCAACTTATGCGTGACAATAAGATTAAAGCTCGTTCCGTAAAATACGATTACGATCCACAAGATGATAATTTCGTGAAAAATGCTGCAAGTAAATACCATGTGTGCAGAGTTTCTGCTGAAATGATTTCGAGTTATGCAGATTTTGCAAATTTCGTCAGAGAACTTTATAAACATGAACACTTTTTGGATATTTCAAAAATCGAAATAGTTCCATATCAAAAAAATAAAAGAATTTTGCTAGTAAGTTTTCAATTGAAGCTTTATGCACAAAGAGATCCGTCCTCAGTTGTTGAAACACCTACACCGACAGAAAATACTGCAAATGCAAACGAACAAACTCCGCCTTCTCCTCAACCAACGGAAGGAGCAACTTCGCCGGAAGCCGCTGAGTAGTAAGTTTTATTTTTTGGTATGTAATTTATTTGAACTTTTCAAAATTTATGCCAAAAAACTGTTGCTTGTTTTGCAAACATGTTGCACAAAAATCTGTTTCAAGGGTATTGTGGTTTGCAAAATCTTGGAAATTTGCTCCACATCTGCCTCTGTGATCATTTGCCAGAAACGGACATGTGTAAACCCCTTTGGCTGTTAAAATTCGTCCATATTCACAATCTAGTCTTGGTGCTGTTCTGTCAAAGTTTATGTCATCGTTTTTTTCTTTGTCAAAATACTTGTTTATAGAAAGAGTTGTGTCAAAAGTTTTACAGCCAATTTTATTAAGAATTTTCTCAAATTCTGCTCTTATAATGTTTTCATCTTCGTTGTAAAAATTTGTTACACATAAAATCGGGTTAAAACCGTATTTCACAAGACTTTTGAAAGCATAAATTGTTTGCCGAAAAGCTCCTCGACCTCTTAAATCGTCGTTTTTTATTTCGTTATAGTGGTCGATACTAAGTTTAAAAATAATTTCATTTGTTCCCTCGTCTTCTACGCGTCTTAAAAAACGAGCTTTCTTTTCATTAATAAATGTTCCGTTTGTAAAAATACAAACGTTGGTTCTTTTTAAGCAAGTTCTTAAAATCAGGTTAAAATCAGGGTGCGTCATTGGCTCTGCACCTGTCAAATAAATACATTCAAGACTTTGGGACTTTGTATCAGAGATAGCATTTTTTATAACTTCAAGTGATATAAAATCTTTCACATTTTTGGTTAGCGGAAAATCAATATAACAGTGTTTACACCTTTGGTTGCAGTTTTTTGCAGTAAGCTCAATGAATAAGTTGTTAAAATTTTTTAGCTCACAAACAGGTGTTTGAAAAATAGCGTTTTTCATATTCTCTCCTTTTTGTTTATATATATTTTATTTTTTGAAAGAAGAAAATATATTCACCTATTGAGTAATTCATAATAGCCCGAACGGATACTATATTCAATTTGAAATATAATAGATTTAGTTTATAATCAAAAAGGACTTTAAACTTCTTCCTGCTCCATCACCTTTGGTTGAAATAATACTGTATTTATTCAAATAATTCATTGAGGTTGAGCTGCCACCATCAAAAGCCATTGCCCTATCCCAGCCGAGAGATTTTACGTAATCTCTAACTTCATACAAATCCATCGGGTGATCGTCTGTAATTATTAATATATGTGCTTCTCCACCTTTTAACCCAATTATAGTCCGAGAAGTCTTGTGTAATACGGAACAACTTTCTCTAACAACGACTCCGTCCTTTTTTACTATAAAAAATTCTTCTTCTAATCTTAATTGTGGATAAATTAGAGGGCCTCCTTGTGCTGACGTGATTATGTTGCACCCAAAATCCACAGAACTCTTATGTGGAACTATCTCATAGTGCATTTTCCCGTTTGAACATTCGACAACTCTAAATTCTGTTCTGTTTAAAATTTTATCTAAATTTCTCCTCAAAATCGGATTAGAAAGTAAACTCTCATTTAAAAGCGGATCATCTGTTGTGTTTCTATCACTAACAATGTAAGAAATAGATTTTCCATTGTTAGGGTCGAAATAACCGGCATTTACAGTCAATTTAGCTTTCCCACGCTGATGAGCTTCTTTGTTTGTAATTAAACTGTCAGAGCTAATAAATTTTATGTGTTTTTTTATTTTTTCACCCTTTAAAACAATATGATAAATTCCATCATTATATGAAATATCAATTGGGTTTGCATTTACACAAACCTGTGTTATTAAAAGAGCGAATAATAAAAATAAAATTTTCTTCATATTATAAATCCTTAGACTTGTAAAATGCAATTATTGCGCAAAGAAATGCAAATGGAGGGAAAATTGCTGTAACTAACGGCGGTAATACCCCCTTTTCTGCCAACAAATCAAAAAACGGCAGAGTGATATAATATAAAAATATACTTCCGATTGCAATTGTAAATCCGACTAATCTTTGTTCTCTCGGCTTGCTAAAACCTAACAATGCACCCATAATCGCCAATAGTACACAAACAAACGGGTGGAAAAATCTTTGCAAGTATTTGTTCAGCATATACCTGTATTCTTCATCAAGTCCTTCTTTTTTCAAAAGTTTTATGTAATTGTGTAAATCGTGATTGTTAATTTCTCGTTCTTTTTTTACAGAATAAGTCATTAGTGTAAATGCATTTTGCGCAGATTCACCTTGTAAAATATCCATTTCCGGAATTTTATTTATATCAATATAAATTCCGTCATTAGATAGTTCATATTGAGTGATATCGTAGAGTCGCCAGTAATTGTTGAAATTTTTACCCGTTTTTGCATAATAAATATCTTGTAATTGATGCACGTCAGTGTATTGCTTTTTAGAGAAATCTAAAACAATTACGTTATACATTGTATCTTTTGAGAACTTTGAAACAACAACAGCTTTTGTCGGAATTTCTTCTTTATCTTTTTGAGTGTAAATATATTGAGTAGATATATATCCACCTTTTAAAGCTCCTGCTTTGTTTACAGAATATGGAATAAGCTTATCACCTGTAACGAAGCAAAGCCAAGTTACAATTAAGCTTAAAACCAACACAGGTGCAATAATTCGCTGAAAAGACAATCCAACGGCTCTAAAAATTGTTAATTCAGAATCTTTACTGAGTTTGTCAAAAGTAAAAAGACTTCCTAACAACAAACCTACCGGAAAAGCTTTTCCTAAGATTTTAGGTAACTCGTATAAAATTACAAGAATTGCTGTTTTTACGCCATAATCACCTGAAAGCGTCTTTTTGATTGTGTTTAAAAGCATTTCAGGCGCAATCCAAACAACCGTGAACAACAAAATTGCCACGAATGTCGCCATCATTACCTGTGAAAAAATATATTTGTCATAGATTGTTATTTTAGGAAATTTCATTATAAAGCAAAATCCTTTCCTAAGTAGAATTCTTTCGCGACCGGATCGTTTGCGACATCTACACTCCGACCTTGAATTTTGATTTTTCCGTCAAAGATTACATAAGCTCTGTCTGTGATTGATAATGTTGCCTTAGGGTTGTGGTCGGTAATCAATACTCCCAAGCCTTTTTCTTTGGAAATCTTTTTAATATTGTCTTTGATATCGCCGATTGCAATCGGATCGATACCAGCAAACGGTTCATCTAAAAGCATAAAATCAGGACTTGCAGCCAGTGCACGTGCGATTTCAACCCTACGTCTTTCACCACCAGACAGTGAAACAGCGGCGTAAGATCTAAGTCTTAAAATTCCGAACTCTGTTAAAAGCTCTTCCAACTTGCGCTTTTTCTCATTTACTGTCAATTTGTCATTCATTTCAAGCACGAGTTTAATATTATCCTCAACAGAAAGTTTTCTAAAAATAGACGCTTCCTGTGGCAAATAGCCAATCCCTGCTCTTGCACGTTCATTCATTGGCCAACTGGAAATGTCTTGCCCGTCCAAGAAAATATGCCCTTTATTTGGTTTTACAAGTCCGACAACCATATAGAAAGTTGTTGTTTTTCCGGCACCATTTGGACCTAAAAGACAAACTACTTCGCCTTTATTTATATCAAAAGATACATCATTTACAACGCTTCTATCGCCATATATTTTTATTAGGTTTTTAGCTTCAATCCTCATTCCATACCCCTCTTATCATGATAATATTTTACTTTAAAAAAATATCTATTGCAATTATTTCACCACAAAAGCCTGTGATAAATATTAACATTTGTAAATATATATTATGTATATGTTATAGATATCTAATACAGTGGTATACATGAAGTATAAACCATTTTCTTTTTCTTTATTTTCTCCTACACACACTAACCTTTTACCAAATATGAGATTGGCCGTTTCTAACGGCTATTTTTATATAAAAATTAAACATAGATTTGACCCGCACAACTATTCAGTCATAGTAGCGGATTACAGGCAGACTTGGTTACTCCGTTTATTATATCAGGTCTGCCTGATGTTATGCGAATAGTAATCTAACTTATTTCAAAAATTATATGCATAAAAATAAGGTGCAAGGTTTTTGCACCCTATTTTTTTATTTAACGTTTTTGAAAACATTAATTAAGCTTTAACCAATGCTTTTGCAAAAGATTCAGCGCTTCTTGATTTAATTTCATCTTCAACTTTTCCGATGAACTCATCAATTTTCATGGTACCAACTTGACCAATTCCACGAGCACGAACTGCAACTGAATTTGCCTCAATTTCCTTATCACCGATTACACAAACGTAAGGTATTTTCTTGTCTTGTAAACTTTCTCTGATTTTGTAGTTCATACTTTCAGATCTGTCGTCAAGAGTTACTCTGATACCTGCATTGCGCATTTGTTTGTAAACTTTTTCAGCAAAGTCAATGTGTTTTTCGTTGCTGATTGGTACGATTGCAACCTGTGTTGGAGCAAGCCATGTTGGGAAAGCGCCTGCATAGTGTTCAATTAAGATACCATGAAAACGTTCCATTGAACCAAAGATTACACGGTGAAGCATTACAGGGGTTTTCATCTGTCCGTCTTTGTCTTGATATTTAATATCAAATCTTTCAGGCAAGTTGAAGTCAAGTTGAATTGTTGCACACTGCCAAGTTCTACCAATAGCATCTTTTACCTTGAAGTCGATTTTTGGACCATAGAAAGCGCCATCGCCTTCGTTGATGTCGTATTTCATTCCTCGTTTGTCCATTGCTTCTTTCAAGCCGGCTTCTGCTCTGTTCCAGTTTTCGATTTCTCCAACGTAGCTTTCAGGTCTTGTCGAAAGTTCAACTTCAAAAGACATATTGAATATTTTCATTGTATCAGCTACAAAATCGATAATTTCGTTGATTTCATCAACTAATTGTTCCGGTGTACAGAAAATGTGTGCATCGTCTTGTGTGAAACCTTGAACACGTGTCAAACCTGATAATGCACCTGATTTTTCTTTTCTGTAAACTGTTCCGAGTTCAGCCATTCTCAATGGTAATGAACGGTAAGAGTGTCTGTTTGCTTGATAAATCAAGATGTGGAACGGACAGTTCATCGGTTTCAAGATAAATTGATCTTCATTTTCTTGATCGCTATCTTTTTGTATAAAGAACATATTTTCACGGTAGTGATCATAGTGACCTGAAATTTCCCACAATTTTGATTTTGCGATGTGAGGAGTGTTAACGATTACATAACCGCGTTTTCTGTGTTCTGTTCTCCAATAGTTTTCGATTTCTTCTCTTACTACTGCTAAGTTAGGGTGCCACAAAACAAGTCCGCCGCCCAATTCATCTCTTGTTGAGAATAAGTCAAGTTTTGCACCAAGTTTTCTGTGATCACGTTTTTCTGCTTCTTCTATGAAATGCAAGTAGTCAGCCAAATCTTCTTTTGACCAAAATGCTGTTGCATAAATTCTTTGAAGCATTTTATTTTTTGCATTCCCTCTCCAATATGCACCTGCAACTTTAAGAAGTTTGAATGCGTTAGCTTTAATATATGATGTATTTGGAAGATGTGGTCCGGCACAAAGATCGTTGAATAGAACATTTCCGTCTTTGTCTTTTGTTAAGTACAAAGTCGGATTGTCGTTTTTGTGTTCTTCCAAAAGTTCAGCTTTGTAAATTTCACCTTCTGCTTTAAATTCAGCGATTTGTTTGTCCACGTCAGGGATTACGTATTTTTCAAATGAAAGATTTTGTTTAACAATATTTTTCATTTCTTC
>CAKUZO010000058.1 GCA_934717895.1 uncultured Candidatus Melainabacteria bacterium
CATTTCTTCTACTTCTTTTGTTACTTGTATACGATCCAACATTTTCTATTACTCCCTTCGGTTATATACAAGTTTTATTTTACGTGCTGAAAGTGTTGAGTCAAGAATTAGGGAAAAGTTTTGCTGCATATTGAAAGTCGTTATTGTTGCAAATTAGTATTGTTAAACAAGCCATGAACTACAAGGCTGTTAGTGTTTTATATCCCAACTATTTATAAACTATTTAAACTAATTCGGCAGCTCTGTATGAACTTCTGACAAGTGGGCCGATTTGGTAGTTTTTTATACCGACTTTTTTAGCTAATGCTTTTAATTCATCGTATTCTTGCGGAGTGTAATACTTTGCAACTTCAAGGTGTTGCTTTGACGGTTGAATATATTGCCCGATTGTGACAATATCACAGCCAACATCTTTCAAGTCAACAAGAGTTTGTTCAATCTGTTCGAAAGTTTCTCCAAGTCCTATTATAAGCCCTGATTTTGTCAAAATGTCACTGTTATCTTTCACGTATTTCAAAACTTCAAGAGAACAGTTGTAGTCACCTTGTGGTCGAACAGCTTTAAAAATATCTCTAACAGCTTCGATATTATGGTTAAAAACATCAGGGTGTGCTTTTATGATTAAATCAAGACTGTTTTTATTGCCCTTAAAATCCGGAGTTAAAATTTCAATTTTAGTGTCAGGGCAAATTTTTCGGATTTCATAAATGCAATTTGCAAAGTGCTCTGCTCCGCCATCTGGCAAGTCGTCACGAGTTACTGAGGTGATAACGGCATACTTTAAGCCCAAAGCTTGTACTGCTTCTGCGACATGTTTTGGCTCTTGCGGGTCAAGAGGTTTTGGTTTTGCGCAAGTTATGTTACAATATTTGCAATTTCTTGTGCAATCGCCACCCATAATCAAAAAAGTTGCGGTATTTTTTGTGTAACATTCGTTTTTGTTAGGGCAACGCGCATTTTCACAAACTGTGTTTAGACATTTTGTCTTTAAAATTTTTCTAACCGTACGGGTTTTGTCCGTATCAATAATCGGTCTTTTTAAATAATCAGGTAATCTTCTTTGCATATTTTAAATTATATAGCAAAAATATTGATTTTCATGACTTAAAACGCTATAATGTAATTAAACAAGTAAAAATGTAACAAAGGAGTAAACACTCATGAAAAAATTGATGACAATTTTATGCTTATTGTGCTTTGCAGGTTGTGCTTATGCTGAGATTTATGAAATTCCGGGTTCTCGTGTAGAAACAACAACTGAGGTTCAAGTTTCGCAAGATAATACAAAGCAAGTTAGTGACACAAAGGTAAAAAGAAAAAGAATTTTCCGTCACAGAGATCAAAATCCGACAAACTCATATTGGAATTTTGGCAAAGTTCCTTTCTGGACAGGTTCTATCTAGGATTTAGATAAAAACATTAAAAAGCACTATTTCTAAAATCTGAAATAGTGCTTTTTTAATTCATTATCTATCTTTTTCTGCTTATTGCAATGGTTTTGGCTTTCTAGGCAAATCTTTAAAGCTTCCTAATTTGGAATCAATTCGGAAAATAATCATTTCAATGTAAATTTTTGCTAGTCCTAAAATTGTTCCAATTTCGTCAACCGACTTATTTTTAGATGTCAATGAATTAACAATCATGCGTTCTCTGTCACTTAAACCAGAATTGAGGATTTGCTTTGATTTGTAATCATTCTCTTCAAATGCGTTTATTCCTAAATCCATCTCTGCAATAGGGCTTCCATCTTTTTCAAGCTCATTAAGTTGAATACGAATTGGTTTTTCAGGAGATACTGTTGGTTTAAATGTATTTCGCTTAAATTCATAAAGGAATTGACTAATTTTAAAATTTGGATTTTCTTTATTTTTGTTTGTAACATTTACAAAGTTTAAGCGTAAGTCTTGTAAACAGTCATCATAGGAGCAATTTTTTTGCATTTTGAATTTTTCTTTTGCCATTTTTTGTAAAAATGGGTCAACTGCTTGAAACGCTATATTTTTTTCTTCTAGAGTTTTTGCGGAAAAATATGTTTTGACCGCATTTAAAAATTCCTTATTTTCAGGGATTACACCTGCCAAGTGGGTTCTCAAAAATCTTTGTACAGTAGTCCTATCAACTCCAAAACGTTCTGCAATTTCATTTTGAGTTACTCCGGCTTTTCTCATTGTAGCGATTTCATTAATATTTTCCTGCAATCGCTGAGATGCAGTTTTAGCAATATTATCTCTAAACTGTTTAGGTGCATATTTGATTTCTTGATTATTAAGATGTTGAGCAGGCTTTAAGATAGAACTTTTAGCTAACTGAGAACCTTTTTCAACCATAAAATTTAAGTTAACAAGCATAATAATATCCTTTCGATAGCTAAAAAACTTGAAAATCATAGTTTTTGCCAGTAGTTTAATAAAAGTTTACAAGTAATTTTATAACCTAAACAAACACTCAAAAATACCTTCCGAATACGTCGGGTGAGCAAAACAAACTTTTTTCAAATCGTCAACTGTTACGTTATTTTGCATTGCGATTGTGATTTCTTGAATAAGTGCTGATGCTTCTTTTGAAACGATATGTGCTCCAACGATTTTGTCGTTTTGAGAAAGAATTTTGATGAACCCATCAGAGCAGTTGTCGCAATGAGATTTACCGAGTGCAGAAATCAGCAAATTCGATTTTTGATAACTTCCTTCTTCCAAATCCTGTTCGCGTTTCCCGACCCAAGCGATTTCAGGACAACCATAAACCACTGATGGTACAAGGTTTTCATTAAACTCAATTTTGGAAACTTCTGCAACAGCTTGTTTTATTGCAAAGTGGGCAAGTTGAATTTTTCCACATGCATCACCGATGCAAATTTCTGCGTTTTTAATAGGTTGTGGGGTTCTGCCGGTTGCCAAAAGAACAAGTTCTGGCGTCAAAACTTCGCCTGATTTTAGGGTTACGGTTCGATTTTCAACTTTTTCAACGCCGTTTGATGTGTAGAATTTGATTTTCTTTGATTTGAAAATTCTTTCAACTCTTTTGGAAACCTCGACATCTGCAAGTGGCAAAAGATGTTCCGCCATTTCGACAACCGTTACTTCGACATCAAACGCTGATAAAATTCTTGCCCATTCAATTCCAATTGCTCCGGAACCGATTATGACAATGCTTTTGGGCAAAGTTTTTAACTCTAAAATGTCGTCTGATGAAAGAATAAATTCATGATCAAATCGAAGTCCCTCAAAATCACGTGGCTTTGAGCCTGTTGCAACAATAACTTTCGCGCATTCATAGGTTTCTCCGTTGGCACAAATCTGCTCAATCCCTTTTTCAGAAATTGCGTTGGTGTCACGAAGTGACGGGTGAGGGGTACAAACTTCTGCCTCTGCATTAACAACGACAACACCGGCGTTTTTCAAAGAAAGTTCCAATGATTTTCTAAGTTTTTCAACCACTTTGTCTTTATGCTCAACGACTTTTGAGTAGTCAAAAGAGAGGTTTTCGGCGGTAATTCCCAAAGATTCAGCGGATTTAATTTCTTCGTAAAGTTCTGCTGAGTGTAAAATCGCTTTTGTTGGGATACAGCCTCTATTTAGGCAAACTCCGCCGACTTTGTCTTTTTCAAACATAACGACCGAAAGACCTTTTGCACGTGCCTGAAAAGCTGCTGTATATCCGGCAGGTCCGCCGCCTATTATTCCTAAATCAAATTGTTGTGTCATTTTTAACCCCTTTTTAAACTTTTTTATTCTTATTGGCGAGGTAGTTACCCCGCCCTACAATAGATTTATTAATCTGTAACTGTCACTCCGGACTCCGATCCGGAGTCTATTTTAAAATTTTATAATAGATTCTGAATAGCAAGAAAATTTATTTTTCACTAATCGTTCAAAATAATTTTCTAAGCTTTCAGAATGACGACAATATTTTATTTACTGTAACGAACTTACCGTCTTATCGTCTTAGCGCCCTATCGACTTCTAAAATCTTAGCCGCATTACCTCGTATATACCCTCGGCAGTCTTACTTTCAATCGGCATGTGAGCTCGTAATTGATTGTTCCGAGGATTTTTGCCCATTCATCGATTGAATGAGTTTCGTCTAATACGGTGATTACATCGCCTAGTTCTGCATCTACGCCTGTTATGTCGAACATCATTTGATCCATTGTGATGTTACCGATTTGCGGAACTTCTTTGCCATGCAAAACCCCATTGATTTTGTTGGAAAGTCCTCTTGGAACGCCATCTGCATAGCCCAATGGAACTGTTGCAATTTTGCGTGTGCCGTGTGCTGTAAATGTGTGACCGTAACTTACGCCTTCGCCGTCTTTTGCCTCGTGAATGTTTACAATTCTCGCTTTTAATGACAAAACTGGTTTCAAATCAGGCTTTTTGACTTCACCATCAGACGGCAAATCAGGATAAAGCCCATAAATTCCGATACCTGCACGACGCATGTTGGAATTTGGAACATCATAACACATTGCTCCGGCTGTGTTTAAGATATGCAATAACAAGCCTTTTGTGTCAATTTGAGAAATAACTTTGTTCCATCTGTCGATTTGAATTTGAGTTTTTTCTCTGATTTCTGCATTTGCAAGGTGAGTGAAAACTCCTCTGAAATCAAGGTAGTCAGCCTCACGAACTTCTTTTATAAAATCAACTGCGTCATCAACAGAAACACCAATTCTGTTCATGCCTGTATCGAGTTTTACGTGAACTTTCGGCTTTATTCCTGTTCTTTCATAAGCCTGTTTGCAAGCTTCAAGATGCTCTTTTGAGAAAATTGCGATTGTGATATCTGATTTAACCGCTGTTTCTACTGCCCAAACAGGAACTGCACCTAAAACAAGAATTTCGCAATTGATTTTTGCTTGTCTTAAATCAACACCTTCATCAATTGAGGCAACACCAAGCATATCAGCGCCCGACGCAAGAAGTGTTGGTGCAATCATTACGGAGCCATGCCCATAAGCATCTGCTTTTACGACTGCCAAAAGTTTAACGTTTTTTGGAGTATTTTTTCTGATTGCGCGCATATTGTGTGAAATGTTTTCTAAATTAATCTCAACCCAGCTATCTCTGTGGATATTTATATTTGTTTGTCTAACGTTTTTCATAATTTTTAGTATAATACCAAAAGCAAATCGAGGCAAGAAAAATTTTAATAAAAATTTTATATCCGAATAAAATTCATGATGTAATATAGTATTGTGAAATTACGTAATAGAGGAGAAAATAATGAGTGTATATGAAGCCGGAATGATGGTATGTTTTGGAATTAGCTGGCCTGTTGCAGCACTAAAAACCTATAAATGTAAATGTGTACATGGGAAAAGTATCCATTTTTCAATGTTAATTTTGTTGGGTTACGTTTGTGGAATCGCCCATAAAGTGCTTGATGATATGGATTGGGTGTTCTGGCTGTACATAATGAACACGTTCTTCCTGCTCGTGGACATGTATCTGTATTATTTGTATCGAAACAACAAAGCGCCGATTGAGCCGGTTGATGATAATTTTGATGATGAAAAAATTGATAATGTATAATATAACAAATTTTTCATTTCTTATATAAAAAATGACGGATTATTGTTCCGTCATTTTTTATTCGATTTATTTCTGATTTTAAGTTTATTCTACACAATTAATAGTTTTAATTTTTTTTGTTGGAAAAGTTGTTGTGTCAACGTAAGTTTTTGAATAATTTCCGTTAATATTATTACTTACAGTTAATCTGGGGGAAGTATGGTCCGGTCTTATAGTTGTATCTTTTTGTTCTACCGTTTGTCCAAACTTATTGAATTTTTCAAAAATTCGTCTTGTAATTTTTGAAAACCGATTTTTTGAAGCCGGTCCAAAACCTTGCCTTTTTTCATATCTGCTGGCTGTTGAAATTAAATCGCCGTATTTATCAAATGTGTCAATATTTAGCAAGGAAGAATTTTCACATTGAGAAGATGTAAACCTTTTTGTTAAAACAACTTCTTTGGTTTTATTGTTAATTGTTGTATATAATTTCTGCCCTTTTTTGTTTGTTTTTACAAATGTTTGCAAACCACTTTTTGATGTTTTCCCAATTTGTTTGCCAAAATTATTGCCAATTTTTATTCCAAACATTTTCATTTTTCCTTTCTTTTTCGTTTCTTTTTCTTGTTTAAAACCTGTAAAAAATTTTTTTGCTACGTATTATATAAAAATATCAAAATCATGATATGCTTTTAGGTAAGTTTTTTGTCAGATGCTAAATAGCAAGAATATCAAGTATTCACGCTAATATTCTTGGTTTTTTGAATGACGACTGTTAGCTTCTGTTTCGGACTTATCGTCCTATCGTCTTAACGTCCTTTATTTTTGAAACTACCTTAGTGTCCTAGTGCCTTAGTAACCTAGTAACTTAACGAAACAGCCTCCGCCTCTTAGTATCTAAAATCCTACTTCCCAATACAAAAATGATCAAAGATATTGTTCAAAATGTCGTCTGTAATAACTTCACCTGTAATTTCATCAAGGTATAAAAGTGCAGATTTCAAATCAATCGAAATCAAATCTTGAAGTTGATGAATTTTTGCAGCATCAAGCGCTTGAACAAGGCTTTCACGACATTTTATCAGGCAATCCTGTTGGCGGTTGTTTGTGACAAACTCCGTATCTTCGAGTGAAAAATTGTAAGACGCCTCTTTAATTTTATTTTTGAGCTCGTCCAATCCTTCTTTGCTAACAGTTGAAAGATAGAACACATCAGGCTTTCGCTCTGTTACTAAGTCTGCTTTGTTTGCAATAACTATGTGTTTTTTGTCTTTAATTAAGTCCAAAATTGCCTTGTCATCTTCCAAAATCCCTTTTGAGGCATCGTACAAGAACAAGACTAAATCTGCCTCGTCGGCTGATTGTTTTGAAAATTCAATACCGATTTCTTCAACTTTGCCAACCTCGTCATTGTCACGAATTCCGGCTGTGTCGACAAGCGTAATTGCGACGTCCCAGTCAAGAGTTTCTGTTAAAACATCTCTGGTTGTGCCAGCGATATCCGTTACGATTGCACGTTCTACATTAAGCAAAGTATTGAATAGAGAGGATTTTCCGACATTTGGCTTGCCGACAATTGCAATTTTTATACCTTGTCGCATTATGTTTGAAGAATTTGCAGAGGCTAAAATTTTGTCAATTTTTTCTTTTGCTTTTTCAAATTCTGAAATCAAATAGTCGTATTCAGGTTCGACAACATCTTCCGGAAAATCAATTCCTGCAATGATTTTTGACAAAACATTAAAAATATCGCCACGAATTTCTTTAATTTTTGTCCCCAAAACACCTGAAAGATTTTTCGCCGATTGTTTGGCAAAATCTTTGGTTTTGGCATGGATTAGGTCGGCAACAGCTTCTGCTTGTGACAAATCCATTTTTTTATTCAAAAATGCGCGTTTTGTGAATTCTCCACGTTCTGCCATTCTTGCGCCGTTTTTCAAGACAACGTCAAGAATATTGCGGACGACGTTAATCCCACCATGGCAGTGGATTTCTATAACGTCCTCGCCTGTGTAACTGTGCGGATTTCTGAATGGCAAAATTATAACTTCGTCGATTTTTTTATCGCCGTCTAAAATCCAGCCGTGCGAAATTTTTCCCGCTTCAAGATTGTGCCTTGAATAGATTTTGTCCGTAATTTCAAAACTTTTTTCGCCGGAAATCCTTATAACTCCGACACCGCCTGTGCCTATTGGGGTTGCGATTGCCGCAATTGTGTCAAATTCTTGTAATATGTTCATAAAAAGATTATATAACAAAAATTATCTGTGATAAAATAAACTTAACAAGGAGAGAAAAATGAAAGCAATTGTTTTTGATAAAGAATTAAAATTGGTAAATGATTATAAAAAGCCTGTTCCTCAAAAGGGGGAAGCCTTGGTGAGAGTAACTCTTGCCGGAATTTGTAATACGGATTTTGAGATTACAAAAGGTTATATGGGCTATGTTGGAGTCTTGGGACACGAGGCTGTTGGCGTTGTTGAAGAAATTAATGATGACGACAAATCGCTTTTGGGAAAAAGAGTGGTGGCAGAAATTAGTTACGGCTGCAAAAAGCCCGATTGCCCTTATTGTGCAGAAAAACTTTACCGCCATTGCCCCGACAGACACACGCTTGGAATTTGGCGAAAAGACGGAGTTTTTGCGGAATATTTCACGATGCCTTTGGAAACGCTTTTTGAAGTTCCTGAAAATGTTCCTGATGAGCAGGCTGTGTTTGTGGAACCTTTGGCGGCAGCTTGTGAAATTACTGAACAGTTGCACATAAAACCTATGGAAAAAGTTATTGTGCTTGGAGATGGAAAACTCGGGCTAATCACAGCTTTGACATTGAATGCTCAGAATTATGACGTTACACTTGTTGGAAAGCATGAAAACAAGCTTGATATTGCAAAAGCTCAAGGGGTTAAAACAAAACTTCTTTCAGACTTGAAAGTTGAAAAAATCTACGATGTTGTAGTTGAGGCAACAGGCTCTATTTCAGGGTTTGAAACAGCTTTGGCGTTGACAAAGCCTCGTGGAGTCTTGGTTTTGAAAAGTACTGTTGCAGCGTCAAAAGAGTTTAATCTTGCGCCTATCGTAATTGATGAAATCACTGTTTTGGGCTCAAGATGCGGACAATTTCCACCTGCACTAAGACTTTTGGCGTCAGAAAAAGTTGATTTTTCTCCGCTGATTTCTGCAAAATTCAAGGCAGATGATGCGATTGAGGCTTTTGAAAAAAACAAAGAAAAAAATACGTTAAAAGTTTTGATTGAGTTTGATAAATAAAATTATTTCGGGTAACATTAAATTATGTCAGATACAATTATAAAAGAAGAAAAGCCGTTTTCAGGCACAATGACGCTGTTAGACAAGTACATTTTGAAACAAGTTATAGAAATGTTCATAATGGGCGTTTGTGTATTTACGTCAATTATTTTTGCGTCAGATACGTTCATTACGCTGATTAAGCAGATTTCGTTGTTCGGAATTCCATTTAATGTGGCGTTGATGATGATTATTTTGAACCTTCCGCAAGTAATTGTAATGACTATCCCGATGGGCGTTTTACTTGCAACCGTAATGACTTTGAACGGATTGAGTTTAAAGTCTGAAATTACTGTTATGAGGGCGTGTGGGATAGGTTTAAACCGTATCGCAAAACCGATTTTCATATTTGCGCTAATTATGTCCGTTTGCTCGTTCATAATTAATGAAAGCGTCGTTCCTGTTATGACAAAGCAGTCAAAAGACTTGGCGTTATGGTCTTTGGGACAGAAAAACATTCCGGAAGGCAAGCAGAACTTCGTTTTCAAGGAATTGAACGACGGTGGAAGTATTAAACGTTTATTTTATGTAGGTTTTTGTGAAAACAAGACTTTGCATAATATTACAGTTTTGGATACCTCGAAAGAGGGCACTATTCAAGTTCTTCAAGCAGATGAAGGTAAAACTTCTCCGGAAGGTTGGGGATTTGAAAAAGGTGCTGTTTATACAGTCGGCGACAATGGCAAAATCCTTAACACGACTCTGTTTGACAAGTCTGTTGTAAAATTTGGGCTTGATATGTCAAAAGAATTGAACAAAAATGTTGCGAAGGAAATGAATTTTTCAAACTTGATTAAATACATCAAAAATAACCAACTTGAAGAGCAAGAAAAAAACTCAATTCGTATTGAGCTTTATGACAAATTGGCGTTGCCTTTGACGACAATTGCATTGGTTCTAATCGGCGTTCCGCTTGCGATTACGCCGCCGAGAGTTCGTTACAACAGAGGGTTCTTGTTTAGTATTTTGATTATTTTTGCATACTATTTGATAAGAGCGCTTTCTATTTCGTTCGGAGAAGCCGGCACATTGTCACCGTTTTTGGCTGCTTGGGCACCAAACATAATTTTGACAGCAGTCGGCGCAATTCTTTATTACAAAAAAGTTTACACAATCGAGTAAGATAACAAAATTTAAAATTTACAGGTTTTAAAAATAACGTCATGACAGAAAATTTATTCCAGAATAATTTCAGAAGATTAAACGATATCGACGAAAATATCTTGAATAATAATTCATTCAAGGATTTGGACGATAAGACTTTGAAGTTGGAATGTATTATTTCTGAAAAAGAAGAGGCTCTTGAAGCAATAAATGCAAAGGTTAAAGGTGCTGAGCTTTTAGGAAAACTTTTAGATGTCATGGATTTGAAAATTCAGGCAAAACAGCTTGAAAATGAGATTGCAGATTTAAAAGAACAGTATTCAAAGCGTGGACTTGCGGAAAAATTAACTGATGCGGTTGCGCATAATAAAAAGTCAAAAGTCCGCTTGTCGCCTATAAAAAGGCTTGCCAGATTTGTTTCAAGACGGATTATTGCAAAGATGTCGAAAAGAGTTCAGTCGATTTTTGACATGAGCGATTCTCTGGAAACCCTGACGAGCATAAATGCCAATGTGGACGAGCTTATTGCGATGAAAGTTCCGTATGGCGAAACCAAAGCGAATTACGAAAAACTAACTAATTATTTATATAGAGCAAACAGAATTCATTCACAAATTAATAAGAAAATGCAAAAACTTGGCTGATTTTATTTGTATTTTAGATTAAAATGTATGCTTTTTTAATTGCAACCCAAACGGACACTCCTGTCGGACAGTTTAATCCAAAATTCTTATTATGAAAAGAATTGAGTAGTGTTTATGTTTTTACAAAAAGTTACGCTCTGCCGTACATATCTTCATAGCGAATAATATCCTCTTCAATAAGCGGATCGCCTTTTTGAACTTCAATGATTTCAATGTCTTTGTCGAACGGGTTTTGTAGCGAATGAATAGCTTTTAGAGGAATATCAACACTGTGCCCCGGAGAAAGAATTAATTCTTTTCCCTCTAATACGACTTTTGCAGTTCCGGAAAGCACGACCCAGTGCTCGCTTCTGAAATTGTGAGATTGAACTGACAATTTTTGCCCGGGGTTTACGTGAATAATTTTTGTCAAAAATCCGTCGCCTTGTGCGATAACAGTGTAAAATCCCCAAGGGCGATAAACTGTTTTGTGCACAAGATGCGTGTT
>CAKUZO010000059.1 GCA_934717895.1 uncultured Candidatus Melainabacteria bacterium
CTTGTCTTCTCTGCTCCAAACCTCGCCAAATAATACATCATCATTTAATTCGGCAAATTTCGGAGCAAATTCTCCTCATTCTTTTCTGCCGGCTGTTTGTTTTACTGCCATAAATTTCAACCTCCTAAATTTTGAAATTTGCTATTGATTATTTTTATAATCTCTGTTATATTGATGATAACACCTAAACCTAACTTTAAGTCAACAACTTTTTTATTTTTTGGAGGAAAATTATGTTTACGATTGGTCAAGTATCTGAAATGTTTGATTTACCGGTATCAACTTTGCGTTACTACGATAAAGAAGGGCTGTTTCCTGAATTAAATCGCACATCGGGAATTAGACAATTTAGCGAAAAAGAGGTTGAAGCATTACGGGTTATTGAATGCTTGAAAAAAACAGGGTTGCAAATAAAAGACATTAAGCAATTTATGTCTTGGTGTATGGAAGGAAGTTCAACATATACCAAAAGAAAAGAATTGTTTGAAAACCAAAAAAAGCAAGTAGAAGCTGAGATTACCAAGTTAAATATAACGCTTGATATGTTAAATTTCAAATGTTGGTATTACAGTGAGGCTATCAAAGACGGAAATGAAGAAAGGCTCAAAAATATAATTCCGAACGAATTACCAAACAGCATTAAATCTGCATATATGAATTCACACAAAGAATAAAAAATTAGATAAAAAAGAAAAAGTAATCACTAACGAATTTGACTTGTGATTGATGCTTTTTTGATGATGTACCAAAAACTAATTTCAAACTACACGATAATAAATTTTACAAATCATCTTAAAGAGAAAAATTTGTCTGCTAAAAGTATCAATGACATTTTAATTGTACTCGGTTTAGCATTTAAGTATGCTGAAGAAAAATATGAAATTACAACACCGAGAATTCGCTATCTTAAAGAAGAAAAGAAAGATATACACGTTCTATCTGTTAATGAACAATTACAACTAACAACTTATCTTACAGATGAGTTTGAGATATAAAAAATACCCACTAATAAATAGTGGGTAAAAATAATACAATTTATTTTTTATCAACCATCATAACTTCCAAATGAGATTGGCAAGCAATATCCAAAAAATAATTGATTTCACGAACATCTTGTTTATTATTATGTTTAACAATATAATTAATCATCTTTTTTTCACTATCTGTGAAATCATCTAATGGCATGTCTGCATCCCAATATAATTTATCTACCCTCGTAAATTCTCGAGCAAAATTAATAGGACATTTTAAATAACAACTTATAGTTCTTGAAAGTTCTTTTTTCCAAGAAGGAAAAGTATTCAATTTCTCTGAAATGTTTGATTCAGACCAAAACAGTTTATTTGACTCTTTTAATTTATCAAAGTTAGATGTTGTGCAATTCAACAAAATTTTTGAATCAATAAATAAACCACTAGAAAATTGCTTAATTCGTTTTTGAGCAAATCCTTTTGTTTTTGCTCGATAAACTACTCCAAAGGTAACATCTAGTAAAACAGCTATATCAACCATACTGATACCATATATTAGTTTAATAGCATCAAAAATATTTATTGGTATGCTTTTACCATCAATATAATTATCCAATAAAGAAGAAAATTCCGAATATGAAATTGAACAATCATGATAAGTTTCTCTTAAAAATCGAGGTGCATTATATATCTCATATGAAAAACAATCTAAATTCGAATTCCAATTTTCACAACATTTTGAATCATCAGTGATTCTCTCGCCATAATCATATAAATCACCATTACCAACGCAAATTCCATCAAAATTGAATTCACAATTCTTGCATTCTTTAACACGTTTCATACTTCTATCCTCCTTAATGGAATAATTATAACATTTTAAATCTTTCTTATCAATATCTTCCTATAGATTCTCCTTAATTAATCAACATAAAAATAATAGAAAGATGTAACTTGTAATAATTAGTTCGATAAAAAAATCAGGCAGCTTAAAGCAGCTGCCTTTTTTGGCGGAGGTTCAGGAATCGAACCATATCGGTTTATCTTTAAATTTTATATGGTTAATATGCTTAAATTACTATTGCCATCTCTGTTGCTGGTTTACCTCCATACAACCGATTACCACCACAACATTGAGTACTGACATATTTACACCTACCAACATAATAATTTGAATGAATAATTCTACTATATCTATTATAACGGAAAGGAATTCAGTAGAAATAGCAAGTTCGTTATCACACGCCCACATAAAAATATAAAGCTATATTGCAATATATAATATCATATCCTGCTATTATTATCAAGAATTTTTGATGCTCTTTTGATGCTGTACGGAACGGAGAGGTTGGATTTATTGGAAAAAGTTGAACAAATCCGGTTAGAAAAGTGTTAGAAAACAGGTATAATCAGACCGCGTGCCGAGATAGAAAAGACAGCAAAAAAGCCTTGAAACCACATAGTTTCAAGGCTTTTCATGTGGCAGGGGCAGAAGGACTTGAACCCTCGGCACGCGGTTTTGGAGCGAAAAGCACGCTTTCAGTTAAGCCGCGTGTTAAAATACAGTCCCCCTAAAGCTCCGCATAAAAACAGCACTTTCAGGATTAGAAAGTGCTGTTCGTTTTTGTCTTTATAGGTTTTGCTGAAAATTGATGCTTTTTTGATGCTCTTGAAAAATAAAACATATTTATAACTCAAATAAAATGCACCCCACTGCAAGAAATAGTGACAAATAATAGTAAAACCCTTTCGGTATGAATTTTATAATTCTTCAGTTTTGAAAGTTGCTTTAGGCATTTTATCGATATTTTTAAGCGCCATATTGCACCTCTAAAAACTAAAATTTATGTGTTTATTATAACATTGATTTGATTAGAATTCAACTTAATGATTACTATGTGTTAACCTAATTTAATAATTTTACAAATTTGAATTAACAACCCATTTGCCATTGCGTTTTCCGTTTTCTCGCTTAATTAAGTCCTTTTCTTGCATAGTTTTCATACGGCGTTTTATAGTTCTCTCCGTTACATTTAATGCTTTAGCAAGTTCATTTTGAGTTATATTCGGATTATCAATTATCAAGTCAATTATTTTTTGTTCTTCCAAAGTGACATCCTTATTGTCACTTTGAATGTCACTTTGGGCTGTTGCTTCCATAAGTGCATCTTTAATGGTTTCAAGCATAAATATAATGAACTCTGTTGATTCACCAGCATAATCGGAATCATTTATTGCCTGATAATATTCGTCCTGCTTTTTATAAATCATTGATTCAACCGGTAAATACGCAAAAATAGGGTCAACCTTAGACAAAATCAATGTTTGCCACAGTCTGCCCGTTCTGCCGTTGCCGTCTAAAAACGGATGAATTGACTCAAATTCAAAATGAAAAATGCAAGATTTAATAATGTCATTAGTGTCATCGTTTTTAAGCCATTGTAATAAGTCTTCAACAGCCTTTGGAACATAAGCTGGAAGAGTTCCGACATGTATTACCTCACCACTTTTGCTGTCAACAACACCAACAGGCTTTGTACGAAAAGCGCCCGATTCTTCTACAAGTCCGCTTGTCATAACACCGTGTGCCTTTAGTAAATCATCAACAGAATATGGGTCGAGCATATCAAGCAACTCATAAATTTCATAAGCGTTTTTTACTTCTTGTATATCTTTAGGCGGAGCAATAACCATTTTACCATTAAGCACAGATGTAACCTGCTCCAGAGTTAAAGTATTTTGCTCAATCGCCAATGAATCATGAATCGTTCTGATTCTGTTTGCACGGCGCAATTTTGGGTTTTTATCAAAATTCGACAATGCTGATACACTGCCGATAATTCGAGAAATATCAGCCACCAAAGACACCATTTTGTTATTCAGTTTGTATTTTGGAATATAGCTCATATATTTCTCCTTACTCGTGCAGG
Source organism: uncultured Candidatus Melainabacteria bacterium (assembly GCA_934717895.1). Lineage (GTDB taxonomy): Bacteria > Cyanobacteriota > Vampirovibrionia > Gastranaerophilales > Gastranaerophilaceae > Stercorousia. The sequence goes on from CAKUZO010000059.1 coordinate 3,902, forward strand.
AAGACTTTAATATAAATCTTTACCCACGAGCCTTTCTTTTCTTTTGAGGTAATTCTACCAAAAAGCATTTTACCAGCATCCATCAGTCGAGCAAATATTACATTGTCCTGCTTTGGAACATAGCCGATTTTAACACCATCTATCGTTTTTATTACAATGGCTTGTTTGTCATATTGATTATCCGCTTCTCTAAAGAATTCAAGCTTATCATCCGTATTTAGATGTCGTTCTAATTCTTCGATACCCTCAATATGTGTAGTTCCTGCCACATAAGTATCAAAAAGAAAAATATCTTTTTCAAACGGCTTCGGTATTGTAAGTTCTCCGTTGCTTCCATGAAGCAATCCCATAAGTCCACCGGCACCGGATTTCACTAAATCACCCATAAGCTCACCTAATCATTTCTTCGATTTTTGCCTTGTAAATCGAGATAAGTTCATTGTACTGACTGAGAACATTCTCAAGTTCTCTTTTCTTTTGCTCTATTTGTTCTTCATCTTCAATGATTTCTTTCATTGTGTACGGATACTCAGACTCAATTTGCTCAATGCTGTCTCTTATTGCTTTCAACAAATTCTGCAACCGTTCTTTTTCTTCGTTAAGCTGAGTTAAAGCATCCTTGTGCTGCTCCGATAAAGGACTGTTTTCTACCATTTCACCGATAATTCTCAAAGTATTCAAATCACCGTTTTTATATGCCTGTACTGCATTATCAAACAAATTAACCTGAGTTTCGGAAACATCGGGGTTAATATCGGGGTGCAAAGCCTTTACGATTTTACGATAGAGTTTTTTTAGTTCTTTATTTTCCTCATCGGTTAAGACCTCCGCCTTGCTTCGCTTCAAGGCATCATTCATTTTGTTAATCTGCTCATCAAGCCGCTTCTGATACTCGGCAAATTCAGTATCAAGCGCTTCTTCGATAGCAGAGATGATGACTTTTTCCTGTCTGTTTTTCTTCGCCTGAATCAGCTCGATTTTTCTTTTTAGTCGCAAAGACAAACACTGTGCTTGATAAGCCTTATACTCAATACTACCAAGTTTCAGCATGTATTCTGTTTCAATATTTTTGCAGATAACAAACTGAAGTTCATCACGCTCAAGCAAAAGCATTGATAATTCGGTACGCATTTTTTCGACTTCGCTTTTCAGTTTTTCAAAATCAGGGAACACAATAACATTACCTGTAGAAGTAATGTCTGCCGGAACATCGGTATCTTCTTCATCGTCCTTGAACATCATATATTCGGCAGCACGCCCGGCAAGCCGCCTTTTAATTTCATTATCGTCCATTCAATCAAACCTCATTTTACAGAACACATCCAATAATCAAATTTTATTTGCGAATCTTGTAAACACACAAATTTATTGTTATACTCGTAAATTACATTTCTTTTAGCTGATATTTATATTGCAAGTCGTCCACAAAAGAAAGCAAATCTTTATCGTTATATACTTCAGAAAGTTCCTTTAGTATGCGGTTTTTATCTATATATATTCAATAATATTAAGCAAGCTCTGATAGCTATCAACGTCGTGGTAAACCACCTTGCTGTTAGACATTTCGTTGAACAGCTTTTTGGCACAAGAAATCTTAGCCTGCTCAATCGGTCTAAGTTCGAGGCTTTCCATTGTGCCTTTAGTTTCGGCAATAAAGAAAATATGCTTAACCTTGCCCTCATAAAAAGCGATTGCCCAGTCGGGAGAATAATTACCTACCGGAGTAGGAATTTGAAATGTTCTCGGCAGTTTTGCATAAACACATACTTCATCTGCTCTATCCAAATCCTCTGCAAATTTTCTTTCAATGCTCTTTTCCGCAGAGCCATCTGTGAACACATAGTCTTGGATTGCTTTCTTTGCAAGGAATGCTTTGTCAAAGCTTTGTGTGTTCTTTTCAGCTGTAAAGATATTACTGTCATACTCACCCTCGATTGTGTCATAGGAAATATGCTCAACAATCATTGTAGCTTTCTGCTCATTGATAAGCCTGATAACCTTAGAGATGAATTCTTCCGGATTATTCTTGAACATATATAGCTTATCAGCTCTGATTCCTTGCAGAATTGCTGACACGGTTTTTCGGGTAAGCGTAGTGCCTTCTGCAACCTTGCCGATAAGGTCATATTTAATCTGACTTGTTTCAGCGTGTTTCAGCGTTTGAGTCCTTGTTTTTTCACCTGCAAAAGAAGCCCCACGCTCAACCTCATATTCATTCATTTCGTCTTTCTGACGACCAATGGTAGTGGTGTATTGAAGCTCGGAAACAAAGAGCTTTTCATCAATGTGAGCGATTGCTTTCTTAATCAGCTCGTCGCTGTCAAACTCAACTGTGTAAGCGTACTTGTGGTTAATCTCACGCCATAAAGCCTGAAACTCTTTTTTGGCAAAGTTTTCATTGAGCGGATTGTCTTTAACCTTTGTTTCGTGTCCGTCTGTAAACATATCCTTAAGGACACTGTCATCATAAACAGCCTGAATAAGTGTATGTATGCCATCCGCCATCGGTTTCAATTCATCAGTAAGTTCGGCAACTGTTCCACTCTTTATATCTTGACGGTAGCTATCCGTAACCTTATCATCATCGTCGATATAATCATTTCTGATAAGGTATTTGTAGATTTTATTAGCGGTGCTGTCGTCAATAAGCGTAGGTACGTCATCCACCTTAACATACTTGCCTTTGAAGTATTCTTTAGTCGCAACAGTAGGTCTGTCATACAAAACAGTTTTGATATCCGACTGCAAATCCGTAACAAAAGTTTTATAGCTTTCACTTGCAATAACAGTAAGAGTATTAATATCGTGTACCGAAGCACCACAACTTTCAACATCCATACGATTACCGTTTTGATTTACGCACAAACGCAATCCACGACCAACCTCTTGGCGTTTTGCGGTGTTGCTGTCGGAATGTTTAAGCGTACAAATTTGAAATACATTTGGGTTGTCCCAACCTTCACGAAGCGCAGAGTGAGAGAAAATAAATCTCGTTGGCTCGTCAAAGGAAAGCAAGCGTTCCTTGTTCTTCAAAATAAGGTCATAGGCTGAAATATCATCGGAAAACTCGCTTCCACGCTTAAGTTTACTGTCAATACTGTGTCCGGTCTTTTTATCAATACTGAAATAGCCCTTATGTATCGCACTCACATCACTGCAAGTAGATTTCAAGTATTTTTGATACGGTGTATCAAGCAGCGTTGTGTATTCATTAAGAGCATTCAAATACTCTTCCTCAAACATTACACCGTACTCGCCAAGCACTTCATCACCATTTTCATCATATTGACGATACTTTGCAACCTCATCAATAAAGAACAAAGAAAGACATTTAATACCCATATTAAACAGCTTTTCTTCTTTTTCAAAGTGAGAAAGAATAGTCTCTCTGATCTGAATACGGCGGATATCTTTTTCGGACACATCACCGACAATATCACCGGCTTTGATAACCTCGCCATTTGTAAATGTTACGGTTCCACGAAGTGGGTCAATATCGGAAATAGTATATCCCTTGTACTGCTCCATTTCTTGCGAAACATAATATAAATCGTCACCAACACCAAGAGTTCGAGGCTCCCTGTTGATGGATTTTTTATACCCGATTTCAAGTTCAATTCTTGCCATCGGAGGTTTCTTTGCAGATAAAACAATCTGTTCAAGGTACAAATAACTGTCCGTACCTCTGAAATTCTTAACTTCAAAGCCTTTGACTTCAATCTTTTTAACGAGTTTTTTATTGAATGCGTCAAGATCATCTAACAAATAAAAAAGATTATTATGCTTTGCGTGAGTAGCAGAATAATTGAGCGTAAAAAGCGGATTGAAATTTTTCAATGCCTTTTGTGTAACTGCACCGCCCATCTTCTGCGGCTCATCAAGAATGATAATCGGTCTGTTCGCTTTGATTACATCAATCGGACGGCGAGAGCCAAACTCATCACGCTTTGAGTAAATAATACGAGCTTCCTTACTGCGTCCGTCCTCTTTAAGAGAAGAAGCAAAAGCCTGCGTATTGATAATCATTACATTTATGCCGGAACTGCTTGAAAAATTATCAAGTTGATTAAGGTTTGAACTGTTATAAATAAAGAAACGAGCCTTTTTGCCGTAATGCTCCATAAAATGGTCGGCGGTAATTTCAAAGGATTTCTTTACACCCTCACGAATAGCAATACTTGGAACTACAACGATGAACTTGCTCCAGCCATATTTCTTGTTCAGCTCAAACATAGTCTTGATATACACATAGGTTTTACCTGTACCGGTTTCCATTTCAATATCAAGACTGCATCTGCCCAAATCTTTTACAAGGGACGGAGAAAGTTTAATGTTATTTTGGCTTTGCAAATTTTGAATATTTTGCAAAAGTTGTTCGTCAGAAAGCTCAACAAATTCGTTCTTGTATCCTGTATCATCCATTATTTCGTTTTCATCAAATGATACTTGAGAAGAAAGATTTTGTTCAGTATTTCCCAAATCACGAATATAGTTGATTTTATCGTGAAAGCCTTGTCCGTTAAAGACTTTTACAACTGCATCAACTGCGTCCGTTTGGTATTGTTGTATCTTAAAATTGAATTTCAATTCGTCAGACCTCCTTCGTAAGTATCCCAAAGGAAAGTAACAAAAGTAATACTGCATCCAACCGCAAGTTTTGCGTGTCTTATTTCCAGTCCTGTAAATGAAGCACTTTTACCGTGTCCACTCCCATACGGATTTCTAATTTCAGCAAGTTTTGTTGTTATTCCTCTCAAATTCCCAAGAACTGCTTTTATGTTTTCCGCAACAGGGTCAGAGCTTGGGATGCTTTCCGGAGTAAGATTAAGGAGTTTTAGAGTTTCACCAGTAAGCTTACTCATATTCCAATTCTTATCCCAAACCATGCTTTCATTATCTAAAATAGTTTTACAACAGCTTTCAATTAGTTCTTTAGCTTTTCCAATTGCATCTGTGGGATTTTCAGTTTGCATGTTAATCATTAACTCAATTTGTTTTGATAAATATTCACTTGAAAACTTTTCTTTCAACTGTGCAGCATTAACTGCAAGTGGAGTAGAATCATTTAAAACTTTATCAATATATGACTGACACTTTTTATATAGCTTTGCGTACTCGGCATTATATCGAGAACATCCAAAAACATCTTCGTCTTCGCTGTATATATATTCTTGTTCGTAGTTTTCTTTGTAATAATCAAGCAAATCCTTTAATAATTTTAAAGCTTCTTTTTCATCAGCACCTTTCGTTATGTACTCCGTCAAAGATTTTCCTTTAGACAATCCATACTTAGCACATAACGCAACCCCAACACTTTCCATCGTAAAAACATCAAAATCGTTTGTTGTAAAGTTAAGCACATATCCGTCTCGGTTGAATAACTTTAGAAAAGCACCTTTTTCAATTTGAGTCAAACCATTATCTACTATGGTCTTTTGTTCAGCTAATTCAATCTCAAGCAAGTCAATGATTATTTGAGCATTTCTGCGAATTGTTCCACTGTGGCTTCTTGATTCTTCTGTACAATCAACGATTGCAGGGATTTCTTTTCCAAATAGTTTTTCAGCACGGCTCATATCATCAACTAGTTCAAATCCGTTATAGTCATTCTCCAAATCATCTTTTAACGCTGAAATGATTTTTTCTGCGTATTGCCTATTCATTACAGCACCTTCCTTACTGTGTCAGGGCTGTAGGTGGCAAAGATTTGCTCAAAGTTGGTTGCCACACTATCGTTTGCCATAGAGCTGTCACGCATAACAAAATAATACGGCTTCTGTTTGGCAATTGCCGTGATAACTTCTTCATCAATGTTTTTGTCAAAGCAAGCAATCAAATACCCATTCTCAACATCAAAGTAAGAATAACTCCTCATTCCTACTTTCTCACTCCTAACTTGAATTTTGCTGCTAAGCAAAATTCCGAGGTCAAGCATAACTTGAAATAACAAATCCTCCGGAGTTCTGTCCTCTTTAATGTTATCTTCAAGGCGAGAGAAAAGCGACTGCTCATATTCGGCAGGGTTATAGTACACATCTTTCATATTGGAACTGTCGCACTTCAATACACGGAAACCGACATCGAGATTCTTATATTTATTCATTGTTTCATCTACTTCATATGATTCACCATATTTTGCAATGTCAGCAGTTTCTTGGGTTGCTTCTTCTAATATTTTATTACCGGCACGACGAATGCGTTCTTTGCCTATTTCACAAATATTCTTATATCCTGCCTTGTAGGCTTCGCTCTTTTCATCTGTTTCTTCAGGAAGTTGCACCATAATGAACTTACGGTGTCCGCCATCTTCTGCATTCAGTTGCATAACGGCGTGGGCGGTAGTGGCAGAGCCGGAGAAAAAGTCAAGAATTGTGTCACCAGTAGAGGACAACATATTTACCAAGTATGTAATCACATCAACAGGCTTAACATTTTCAAAAACACGAATCCCATCAAATAAATCTTGAACGCATTGTGTTCCGACATTGTAAATACTCATCATTTCTTTGGGAATGAGCGTTGATGGAGCACCCATGGCTTCTCCAAGGTATTTTCGAATATAAATATTCCAGTGTGCCTGTTTGCCGTCTGCTGTAACAAGAGGCCCGGTGTTTGTCTTTTTGAAAGTGACCATATTCTCTTGTAATGCCTCATCAA
>CAKUZO010000060.1 GCA_934717895.1 uncultured Candidatus Melainabacteria bacterium
GTAATCAGACTTTGCGGACCTGAGGCAGCTCAACAATACTTGGTAGACGAAGTTCAAAGAGTATATCGTTCACAGGGTGTAGAAATTGCTGATAAACACGTTGAAATCATCGTAAGACAAATGACTAAGAAAGTTAAAATTGTTGATGCCGGTGATACAACATTGTTACCTGGTGAACTTGTTGAAATGCAAACATTTGAAAAAGAAAACCATGAAGTTGAAGAAAAAGGCGGCACACCTGCAACTTGCGAATACATGTTGTTAGGTATTACAAAAGCTTCTTTGAACACTGAAAGCTTCATTTCAGCAGCATCATTCCAAGAAACAACAAGAATCTTGACAGAAGCTGCGGTAGATGGAAAGAAAGACATGTTGAGAGGTTTGAAAGAAAACGTTATCATCGGTCGTTTGATTCCGGCTGGTACTGGTTTCCATCACTTGTCAAATGCTAACGAAGAAAAAGAACGTGAAGAAAGAAAACGTGCAGTTGCACAAAGAAATCAAGCACGTAAACCATCTGCGATTTTGGAAGAAATCGAAGGTATGTTTGGCGCTCCTGATTTCCAATTGGGTAACAACGAAGAAGAATAATTCACGTGATTGTGACTTATAAAAAACAGCTCCCTAATTTAAGGGAGCTGTTTTGTTATTTATTATTCTTCTGCTATACCTCTTCTTTTTAATTCAGCGCGAAGTTCTATAATTTCACTTCTTTTATTGTGAGAATTAACTCTTCTATAATCAATTTGGCGAATAGTGCCTTCTGCTTCGTAAGTTTTCAAGTTTGCCAGTTCTGTTATTAATTCACTGTTTGTCATGTTTTTATAATCTTGTGGGTTTACAAAACCGTTTACATCTCTTCTTACTGGCATTTGTTTTTTTGCTTCAACAAAGCTGGCAGTTCTACCTTGATTACTTGCAAAAGGTTGATGTCCTATTGTGTTTTCAATTTGAATTTCGGATTTTGCCATAGCCGGCACTGAATTTTTATGTGAAGGAGTTTGTGGAGATGTGGCTGAAATTACCTCTGATGTTGACGCTTCTGGCTTAACTGGAAGTCCGTCGGCACCAAGTTCACCTTTTGCTATCATATCTCTTTGAACTGCCGCAAAATCTGCTGTACGACCTTCATTTGTTGGTGTAGGAGCTTGTTGTTGTATTTTCGGTTGAGTTTTCGGGGTAGTTTCCGGTTGCGGAGTCGGTTTTGACGCTTCTGGCTTAACCGGAAGTCCATCGGCACCAAGTTCTCCCCTTGCCATCATATCTCTTTGAACTGCCGCAAAATCTGCAGTACGACCTTCATTTGTTGGTGCAGGAGCATTATATGCTTCGACCTTAGGAGCATTTGTTTGTGCTGATGAAGTTGCAGCTTGTTTTGCTTTTAGCATATCAACTTTTGCTTGCATATCAGAGATTAGTTTTCTTGCAGCATTTGATTTTTTTATAGATTTGCTACCGTTCATTTTTGCAATCAATGTTTCTAATTCTGATACTGAGTTGGATTTGTCCATAAATGCTCTTGCGGTTGCCAATTCTTCGCCTGACAACCCTTTGTTAGCGGCAATTGCAGAATCAAGTTGTCCTGTAACCGTATTAAGTTCGGCGTTGTGGGCTTTTATATTATTAATTTTTGTTTGAGCCTGTTTCATTAATGCGGCTGCATGATCTTGTCCTTCAACTTGATATACGTGCATATTACCGTTGCTGTCAGTACCAACTTTGTTTTTTAATCTTGTAATAAAACTTTCAAGCTCTTCAACCGTGTTTAAGTTATTTGTAATATGATCACTTAATGTTGCAGCATCGTGAGAGCCTATACCACCTTTTTTAGCGGACAATATTTTACCTGCATTTTGTTGCATTTGAGTATTAATTTTGTCAACAGTTTCAGACGCTCTTGTTGAAGTAGGTTTATCTTTAACCATGCGAGTGTATAATTGATTGTCAATTTCATTCAAAATTGCTTGTTTATCCCTTGAAGATGTTGTCCATTGTTGAACAGATTTTTTTGCAGCTTGAAGTTGTTCCGGAGTTGCAGTGTCAAGAGATATGCGTTTTTTGCCGATTTCTAAGTAACCGACACCATCTTCAACGATGTGTTTAATTTCTCTTCCTTGTGGACGAGATTGCCCTTGAAGCTGATGTGCTTCTTGATGAATTTGGGCAGCTCTATCAGATGAAGCTGTTGGAATTTCTGCTTTTGTTTGTGCTTTTACTTGTGCAAGTTTTCCATCACCTAATTTTCCACCAGGCATTCTTGTACCATCAGAAGTCGCTACATCTAGTTTAGTTTTCGGACGAGCTTCCGGAGTCGGTGCAGTTTTTTTAACTTTACCCATAGAATGTCCGACAATATTGCCAACCGCTGAGAATGCAAGGTTAGTAATCAAACCTTCTTCTGATACTTCGCCGGTTTGTGAATATTCAACACCACTTGCAACTCCAACATCTGTTGTAATGTCGATACTTGCTCCCAAAACTCTTTGTGCAATATTTTTGTCTAAGGCTGATGTTGACATACCAATTCTCATGCCGGCCGCAGTTGTTACGGCAACCATAACAGATTTATCTCGAGAAGCTTGTCTTGCTTGCATTGTATCGCCAGACACACTTGTTGTTTGATCAAGTCTGTCCATTCCATAAGTTTCTGCGCCCATTGTTAAACCTGTTCCAATAGCTGTTGCTGTTTTGGCATATTTAAGACCTTTGGCAGCTGTTCCAAGAGCTCCTCCAACAAGTGGCATTGTCACAATTGCTCCTGTTATGTCAGTTACGATTTCTCCATAAGTTTGATGTTGTTGATAAGTTTGAACTGCTTCTTCTGTGTTTTTAATATTCGATTTAATTAATTTTTCTAAATCACCATAAGAAATTACTTTTCCATTGCCATCTGTAAGTTTTCCTTCTGCCGCAAGTTCTAATGCGTTAATATTATAGCCGGCATTTCTCAAAATCGTATTAAGTTGAGAACGAGTTATACCTAAGCCCATGGCTTCTCTTACAGCATTGATACTTGATTTTTTCACACCTTCTGATGCAAATGTATTATTTGCATATCTTTCAGTCATTGCCATTTGAGTTTTTAGTTGTTCTAATTTTGATTTGTTAGTATTAATTTGTTCTTGTGACAAGTTAGATGTTTTAGTTGTAAAACGAAGCTTACTTTTATCAATAGAATTTGCAAGTGACTTTAATTCAGGATCTTTTTCTGCAAGTTTCATGAATTTGTCATAAGCTTCTTTTGTATTAAGTAATGCATAAATGTTTGAAGTTGCTTGCCCTTCACTTTGAGCGGCATCACCTAGACGTCCATTTTGGGTTAAACCACTATTACCGGTTACTGAGGAGTTTATTTCATTCTGGATACTGTTTTGAGCACCAATTGCTCTTTTTTCCCATTTAAGGTTTTCGAGAGCCAAATTTGCTAACTCGTCGTTAGAAAAATTTCCGTATCCGGCAGATACAAGTCTTGATTTTTGATCATAGCCAATTATTGCTTGTTGACTGAGCGGTTTTTCTCCTTTTTCGGCAAGCAATTCGTCCATTTTTCTGTAAACATCGCCATTGTTAGTTTCCAAAGCTTTGTCTAAATCCTGAGCTTGTTTACCTTTCATTATTGTATGGCTATTGGCTTCTTGCAAAAAGTATACACTTTGTTCTGCCATTGTTCTGGTGATTTCTTCTTGTGTTAGAAAATCGTCATTTGGATCAATTAAGGCGTCATTAGCTGATTTTATTTTATCTGCATTTCCATCGGTTTGACCGTAAATAAATGTGTTCAGTGCACTTTGATTTTTAAATTGTGCTTGATATCCTCGTTTAGCATTTGCTCGGTTCGCATAAGTGTTTAATTGTTCAAAATCCTCTCTTGTTGATACTGCATCTAAACCGGCATGAAGATTTTCACTTTTGTTGCCATATTGAATTACGTTTGTATAAAGAATTTCATTTCTTCTTGCTTGGTCTTGAATTGCTCCATTTTTAACTAATGTAGCATTGTTTACATAAACTTCGTTACGCTGTAATTCTGTTCCTTGGAATGCTTCGTAAGCAGTTCTATATTCTCTGCTTGGTTTGTAACCTTCTGCGGCATAGCGAGCATTGATTTTGGCAAGTATAACTCTATCTGTAATTCCTGCGTTCGCTTTTGCCAAAAGTGTTTCATCTGTATCAGGAATAAAACCTAATGTTTTGTCATTTGCAGCTTTATCTAAATCCGCTTTGATTGCATTTGCAATTTGAGTGGATTTTTTGTTGCCATCTACTGAGTTTCCAGTTTTATCAAAATAGTAGGTTTTTCCATTAACAGTAACAGAGGTTGAGCCGTCATTTAAATACGTTTTTGTGCCATGTCCTGCATCGTTTGCGTCACTTGCTTTAACATATGTGTTTCTTAAAATAGTTCTGTCATTAAATTCTCCGGCTTTTTTACCGCCAGATAATGTGTATTGGTTGCCATGCCAGTCACTAACATTATATCTGCCATGTTTGTCACCTTTACGTTGTCCTTCTACGTAATATGCTGTACCATTTTTTACAATTCGTTTTTTACCGGCTCTAACATTTGCAATATCAGCTCCAACATAGTTAAGTTTTAATTCTACGCCTTCTCCACCGTTTGCAAATACATGGATTTTACCTTTGCTGTCTTTTACAATTTTTCTGTTGTAAGCAGCATTCCCAACAACGGTATATTTTTTACCATTTTTGGTCCAAGTTTTTCCGGCATCTTTACGGTTTTGTAATCCTAATGCTTTAAGTTGTGCATTTTTAGCTTTTCTTATTGCTTCTGCTTCTGCACGTTTTTGAGCATCTCTTGCATATTCAGCTTTCGCTTCTTCTGAGGTTTTTCTGCCTTGAAGTCCTTTATAATCTGCATCAACTTCTCTCGGGATTTTGATAGTATCGCCAGCATTAAAATATTTTTTGCCATTTAGAAGTTCTTTATTTGCATTAATAATGTCTTCCTTTGAACAACCAAATTTTTTTGCAAGAGCATCAATACTTTCTCCATTTTGAACGACAACACCTGTTGTGTTACCTTGTCCATCATAAGCAACTTCATATTGCTTTCCATCTACAACTTTACCCTGTGCAAGTCTTTTTCCGTCAGAATTAAATTTTGTTAAAACTTCGGTTTTATTGTCAGGATCCTTGATTGTTTCAATCATGCCCTCATTTGTATATGCTTGATGAGTGGACTTATTGCCTTCTGTAATTGTAACCTCTTGCGGTTTGCCATCAACAAGAATAGTTACTGTTTTTTTATTTGGTTCTTCTGTTGTTTCGGTAACACTTCCATTCTCGTTGTAAACATAAGTAGACTCAGTCTTGCCACCATTGCCCTTGTCCACCGCTTTTTTAATAATTCTTGGTTTGCCGTCAACGTATTCAAAAGAGGATATAGTAACACCTTCTGTAACGGTAGAAGTTGCTTCTTTGCCATCTTTATAATCAATAACAGTTGTTTTTGTTCCGTCCGCTAAGGTAATTGTTTTTTGTTGAGGTTGATTGTCAGCAAAAGTCGTAACTTCGGAATCCCCATTTTTTTGAACAATAGATTCTTTGGTTAACGCTTTATTTTCATCATAAAATTTTGTTGTAACTGCCTCCGTTTCAAGGTCAGTAGTCGCAATTTGAGTCGTTTTATCCGGATTAATTGTTTCTTGTGAACCATCTTTATACGTAATAATTATGGTTTTTTGCCCGTTTTCTTCTAAAACTTGTGATTGTTCGATGTTTTCACTATTTTGAGCAAGTTGATTAACAAATTGAAAAACCTCTTTCTTATTAATATTTTTTAAATTATTTTGCTTCAAAAGTTTGCCAGCTTCTCGCTTAGACAACTTTTCATTTCCGGCAGTAGTTTCCAGCTGTCCTTTGAAATTTTTAATTTCATTTTCATCAAGAACTCCGTTTTTATCAGTATCTACCATGTCAAAAATTGCTTTTTGTTGCTCATTTTCGAGTTGTTCCTTTTTTATTCCACCCTTAAAATGAGTTGTATCAACAATTCCTGCATTATGTCTACCTTTTCCTAATTGGATTTCTGTCATAAGAACTTCCCATTTGTTTCTACTGTAATAGATAAGACGGCTCGGGAGGGGGCAATCTTTAATATTTTCTTTCTTTATTAATAAATCGTTACAAAGGATTAGTAAAAAAATGTAAGAGTTTTGCAAGTTTATTAGTCCATCTTGAATAAATAAAAATAAAACTACTTGATTTTTATTTTTTACGGAGCATAATATAGATGTTGAGTGTATTTGCTCAACGTACAAATTAAATATCGCGGGATGGAGCAGTCTGGTAGCTCGTCGGGCTCATAACCCGAAGGTCGTTGGTTCAAATCCAGCTCCCGCAACCAATTATTTTAAAGGGTTTTAGCTAGTTGCTAAAACTCTTTTTTAGTGTAAAAATCGGCAAAAGTTGCAAAAAAGTTGCAAAAATTTTAAAAGGAATAATAAATGACAAAAATTCAGATAATTGAAAAAAATTATGATTCTGGTTTCAGAGGAAACTACAAAGGATATCATATTGATAATCGTTTAGCTAAAAAGCCTCAAGTAACATCACCCATTTATCAAAAATTACTTAATTATAAAACAATAAAAATTATCAATATTAATACAATGGCGTTGGAACTATTTGACAGTATTGTATATTTAAACGAACAAATCCAAAATGTCTATATAAATTATAGCAAAAGGGGAGTTATTGAAAATTTATATAAAATTAATATTGAAAAAGAAAATATAATACATGTAATGAAAAGAATTATTGATGATTTGATTATATTGTTATGCATTTATTATGATACAGAAGGAACTTACAAAAGAACAAAAATTTCTATAACTTCAATTGGAGAACTCATAAATAATAGTTCAGGCTTAGGTATGCGTATTAAAGATGACTTAAATTATTCAAAATACGAATTTTTATTCAAAACAATAAACGATTTACATAATGCTTATAAACATAGTTGTTTCATGATAGAAGCTCATCAAGAATTTGCAACAGAAGGTGTTTCCTTGACCGCATATTATGCAAAACATAATAAATTTGATAAATTGGAATATCATAACCATAATTGTATGCATATAGTAGTTTCATTTAGTGATTTTTTGTTAGAATTTTGCAATATTGAAACTTCAAATAAAAAGATTAACATCAATACACAATCCCGATATATTGAGATATAGAATTCAAGTTTATTTAGGTTCCAAATTTGTCGAGCCCAGTAGTTTTATTTTTAACTACTGTTTCTGAAACAATATTATTAAGCAAATTTACACACTTATGATTAACTTCCGGCAACAAATGAGTATACAAATCCATTGTCATAGTTATTGATGAATGTCCGAGCTGGTGTTGGACATATTTCATCGGTGCACCATTAGCGAGTAATAAACTAGCATAAGTATGTCTTAAATCGTGGAATCTAATTTTATCAATTCCGGCTCTGTTTAAAGCAGGCAAAATTCTTCTTTTAAAATACATTCATCACTTTTGTACATATTTGAATTTTCGACATATTGAACATTTTTTAAAAGCACAATATTAGCTTTGTTCGTTGTTTTTGTCATAAAATATTCCTTTCATTGCTTGTATTAAATAGTAAAATCCTTATTATAAAAACTATGTAATCTTAAATGTTCAAAAGTTGCTTTCGCCTGTAATCTTCTCCATTCAAGGTTATCAATGTAGCAGATAATATATTATTCATGTTCTAATATTTTTTATCACATATATAATCTATTAATTTATTGTTTTTTATAATATAGTTTTTGTATGAAATTAAGCAGGAAAATCTTTAAAAATACAAGTTATTTTTTACAGGAAATCGCACGAAGCAAAATAGTACTACAAGCAATTTTAGTCGGATTAATTTCAGGATTACTTGTAGTCCTTTTTAAAATCTGTATAAATGAATTGTTTGCATTTATTCAAAACAGCCTTTCACATTTTGATTTACTGCATAAGCTGTTTATTTTTCCTATAATAACGACATTTGGCGGACTTATTTCCGGCATATTGGTTTTCAAATTTGCACCGGAAACGAAGGGGAGCGGAATTCCGTTTGTCAAAATGGTTATGGCTAGAATGGGCAATATCACTAGACTTAGAAGTATTATTGTCAAATTTGTTGCCGGCGTTGCGGGAATCGGGACGGGATTATCTCTTGGCAGAGAAGGTCCTAGTGTTCAGCTCGGAGCAGGAGCAGGCGCTCTTGTCGGAAAAATATTTAAGATGCGTGGGGCTGATCAAAGCAAACTCGTTGCAGCAGGTGCAGGTTCTGCAATTGGAGCAACTTTCAACGCACCTATTGCCGGAACAGTATTTGTTTTAGAAGAGTTAACAAACAAGTTTTCTGCCAACTTGTTGTTTCCGGTTTTGGTTGCAACTGTCACAGCAGCATCAGTTGCAAGGCATTTTCTCGGCAACAACCCGTCTTTTACAATCCCTTATATTACTCACAATCTGTCTTTGGAAGGAATTTTTGTTTGCATAATACTTGGAATTATTGCCGGCTTTTTAGGCGTCGCATTTGCAAAAATCATATATAAGAACAACGATTTTTTCGAGAATATCAATAAACTTCCGAACTGGTTAAAACCGGCAATTGCAGGATTTGTAATAGGAATAATCGGGCTTTTTATTCCTTATGTATTAGGTTCCGGCAATTTATCAGTTGACTTACTTTTGCAACACAAATTAGCATTGACTACTGTGTTGTTGGTATTTGTTGCAAAATTTTTCATCACCCCATTTTGTTTTGGTTCTGGTGCTGTTGGCGGAATTTTCTTACCAATGTTGATGTTGGGCTCGTTTTTGGGCTACATTGTTGCATCTGTTTTTAACATATTTGGCATTCAAACAGATGTTGTCGTAATGTCTATGATTGGAATGGGGGCTTTTCTGTCAGCCGTTGCAAGGACTCCAATTACTGCTGTCGTAATGGTGTTTGAAATGACGGCCGGCTACACACACATTTTGCCTATTATGCTTAGCGCTGCAATTGCCGACTTAGTTGCCGAAAAACTCAATCATAGGCCAATTTATGCAAGTTTAATTGTAAATCAGGTAAAATCTCCTGAGGCAAAACATTTAAGTAAACTTTTCGTTCGGAATTTTATGCAACGAGATGTAGTTTGCTTCGAAAATGGAATTTCTTTAAAAGAGGCACAGGAAAAAATGAAAAGCTTTAACCATAAAACATATCCTGTAAAAAGTTCTCACAATAAGCTTTTGGGCTTGATAACCAAAGCCGATATTGAAGATGCAATATTCCAAGGAGTTGATGAAGTTGTTGAAATTAACCGTTTGATGAATCCGTCACCTATTACGATTGAGCAGAACGAAAACTTGTATATCGCATATTTCAGACTGCATTCAAACAACGCAAAATGTCTTGTTGTTGTTGATAAAAACAGCAAAATCAAAGGAATAATAACCAGAACAGACATAAATAAAGCAATCTGAAAATATGCTTGTACTACTTTGTTCCAAACAAGTTCTGATTTGCTTAAAAAATAAGAGCGAAAACCGCTTGTAAACAGTTTTCGCTCTACTTGTTGTGAAACAATTATCAATTTAGCTTTACTCAATGTTAGAACTCATCGATATTTTGACTCGCTAAATGATTAAATTATGAAATGATTAAGCTATTCACCGACACACACCGCCTGAATCCCACTACCTTCGCCGCGGTAGCGGACGTACCAGAACGTGCGCGACGGGTGGAAGAGGCGGTAGTACGCGCTGTCGCGATCTTCTTCTCCCGTCCAAATGGAGAAAAGCATTTCAGTGAAGCCCAGAGAGGAGGCTTTTGAGGTATCTAATTCCGCATCTTCTACATCTTGGTCGGCCTCAACTGTTGGGTTGCCTTTGTAGAGCTCTGTTGCTAGTTTACCTAAGTCTGCCATGGTTGGCATTTTAGATACTCCCCCACATTGTTTTACAGCTCCTGCCCAGTAATCTTGTTCATGGTAGCAACCTTTTATTCCGAGTTTTCCTTTTTCAGCCTCGCATTCAGCTTTTGTTAATGGACTTGGAGTGAATGCAGCTGTGAAACATTTACCACCAGCTTCAAGAGAACACGCTGAGCCCAAACCGCTTGCTTTTCCGAATATCAAAACATCGCCTTTTGAATTTCCTTCAAGTTTTGCTAGCTTATTCGGTTTTTTGCCGCCATTCCAATCAAAAACACCTGCAAGGCAGTTTAAAGAATTCGAATTTGAACCATTTCCTTTCAATCCTTCTTTATCAACATCGAAAGTACAGCCTTTATTGTAGCTCAAAATCATAGATGTTCCGTCAGCAGTCACAATTCCGACTGTATCTGACCAATCATCTCCGTCAGCTTTTTGAATTTTCAAGTTTTTTGCAGTCTTGGTTTTTGAAATTTCCCAAGATTTACCCGCATCGTCCAAAGTAACCTCTTTTGAAGGCCAACAATCATCGAGATGGGCGTTATCGCAAACTTTGGCGATTTTCATGTGTCGTTGCATTT
>CAKUZO010000061.1 GCA_934717895.1 uncultured Candidatus Melainabacteria bacterium
ATGAAGCACGCCGCCAGCGTTCGTCCTGAGCCAGGATCAAACTCTCCATTGTCAGAAAGTTATTATTTCAATCTGTTACCAGATTGTCTTAGCTCATTACTTTTTTTGTCCTTATCATTTCGTTTTTAGAATTAACAAAGTATTTTGTCTTTTCAGCTATTCTGTTGTCAAAGTGCGAAGTAATCTTTTTTTCGACCGCTCCTTGGAGCTCTGCAACGCAGACACAATCATATTGATTGGGGTTTACTTCCTTTTATATATAAGCCAGATGCATTTAAATTATTTTTTAATTCTTAATTGCTAGTGTCATCTGCATTTATTATCTTATATCATCAATTTCTTTTGTCAAGTACTTTTTTTAAATTTCTTTTTAAATTTTCTTAACTAAGTTATTGTCTTTTTGAAAGTTCGTTGTGCACTGGGCACGTCTTTGATTGTATGCAAAAGAAAATTTAAAATCAAGCCTTTTTTTGCATGTTTTTTTCATGAATTTTTCCATTTTTCCATGAAGCTTTTTGTAGCAAGGGTTCATGGCAATTAACAAAACTTCACAAACCTCAAAACACCCATGTATCATGACGAAACCATGACTTTTTTGTGCCGAAATTTTAAAATTATTTTAATTAGGCATGCAATTTTGCAAATTTACACATTAGCATGCTTTATAACAAAGAATACTTAGTTTTTTTCATGCTACTTTCAATAGAATCCTTGTATTCATATAGCCTTACAAACCATAATGTCATGCCGCTTGCCATGCAATAAGGCTGTTGCAAAACAGTTGCAGAAGCTTTTTTAGCAGCTAGGCTGCTAGGAAGCCAAGCAGCTAGGTTTTTAGATGTAGAAACTGATTTAGACGCAAAGATGCCAAGAGGCATAGATGCTTGGTCTGTTTCGGTTGAGTGGTTTTCATTCTTTGCAACTGCTTTGTATTGCAATAAGCTGGATTCTTTCGCTATTCGCTCAGAATGACGACTGATAGCAGCACCTCCGAGCTTGCCCCCCCCCCGAAAGCACTTCTTAATAAATTTTTCATAATAAAATCCTCTCTTTACCTATGTCTTAACCTAATTTTAGCATATTTTGTCAAATTTTTAAACTTGATGCCAATATTTAATTTCTCATTTTTTTGTATGAGTTTTTTTTGCTCAACATAATATATACTTATATAAAAATCGAGTATTATATCTATGTATAAGGAGAATTTTTTATGAACAAAAACCTAAAAAGACTTGTATTATCATTATCTGTTTTAATGGCATGCTCTTGTGCTGCTTTTGCTGACGGCAATGCTTTCACGCCTTTAAACTTTGAAGACAGCTACACAAATTCATCAGCAATTAGAACAACAGCTACTTCAACAGCAGCAAAACCGGCAAACACCGTAAAATCAACTTCAACAAGCGAAGAACCTGTCGGGAATGCCAAAATGCAAAACGCGATTATCCAACTTGACAACGCACAAGTTGATGTAAGAAACGAACTTTTAAACTACAAAGCAAAATACTCTGATGTTGACGCTCAATACACAGCAGTAAAAGCTGAAAGAAAAGCGCTAAGCAATCAAGTAAAATCACTTGAAAAAAGAATTAAAAAAATTGATAAACAAAAAGAAAATATCAGAAAAAACATGCTGTAAGGCATGCTTCCCCGAATAATTTTAGACCTGCCAAGATTTGGCAGGTCTTTTGTTTTATATAATATTTCATTGATAGTTTTTTATATATCCAATCTTATATTTTGCACTATCTACTTTATAAATATATTTTGGCTCGCTAAATGATTAAATTATAGAATGATTAAGTTATTCACCGGCACAGAATGCCTGAGCACTACGGCTGCGGCGGCCCTGGGGAACTTCCTGCGAGTTCGTATTATAAAAGCCGCGGATATACGCCCTGCTGCTATTGGACTCTGTACCCGACCAAACAACAAATTCAGAACCGGTAAAGCCTAGAGATGAAGCTTTTGAGGTGTCTAACTGTTTAGGATTACCTTTGTAGAGCTCTGTTGCTAATTTTGCTAAATCATCTTTGGTTGGCATGTTTTTTGCTCCACCACATTGTTTTACAGCACCTGCCCAATAGTCTGGTTCAGTGCCACACCCTTTTATATTAAGTGTTTCTTTTTCTGCCTCACATTCTGCTTTTGTTAATGGGCTTGGAGTGAATGGAGCTGTAAAACATTTATCACCTAGCTTAATTGAACATTCTGAACCCAAACCGCTGGCTTTGCCTAGCAACAAAACGTCGCCGTTTGAATTTCCTTCAAGTTTTGCTAACTTATTCGGTTTTTTACCGCCATTCCAATCGAAAACACCTGCAAGACAGTTTAAAGAATTCGAAATTGAACCCTTACTATCGCCGGATTTTAATCCTTCTTTATCAATGTCAAATGTACAGCCTTTATTGTAGCTCAAAATCATTGCCGTTCCATCACCCGTCACAATTCCGACTGTATCTGACCAATCATCTCCGTCAGCTTTTTGAATTTTCAAGTTTTTTGCAGTCTTGGTTTTTGAAATTTCCCAAGATTTACCCGCATCGTCCAAAGTAACCTCTTTTGAAGGCCAACAATCATCGAGATGGGCGTTATCGCAAACTTTGGCAATCTTCATATGTCGTTGCATCTCTTTTACAAACGCGTCTGTGCTGTCATACCCAATAAGACCACTCTGCACAGCCATTTTGTCAGTAACCTTGCTGAGTTTCTGTTTAATATTCGTAACGCGTTCCGCCTTAACCTTTTGATCAACATTGCTCAACAAAACAGGCAATGTAATCGCCGCAACAACACCGATTATGCCGAGGGTGATAAGAACCTCTGCCAAGGTAAACGCGGATTTCTTAGCCTCTAAACTAGCATCTCCGAGGTTGCCCCCACCCCGAAACATTTCATTACATCTTTTCATATCAAGCTCACTTTCTTTTTTGTGTGTACATGTGTTATTATAACTTTATTTTTGGGATTTGTCTAGACTTATTTTACAGGAAGTTAATATGGGGAAGCGGCTAAGCTTCCTAGCTGCTTTGCCGCTAATTTCCCGTATCACACAAAAAAGTCAAAATGGTCGGGACGACAAGATTCGAACTTGCGACCCCCGCGACCCGAACACGGTGCGCTACCAGACTGCGCTACGTCCCGACAATTTTTTAGTTTTTTGAGAAATTCGCTATCAAACTTCTTAAACCTACTAAATTATAATTCGTAAATTTTTTTTGTAAATTAATAATTGCAAAATTTATTAAAAAATGTTAGAATTTTTTTATGAATATTATAGATTTTAGAAAATTTATTTTTATGAATTCTCAATATTGTACATACTATTTCGTCGGAAACAGCACTATTTTGGCAGGAATTTTACGAAATAACGGATACCTTTATCCTCATAAATTAGAAAAAGAAAATCTTAAAGAGGTTGAAAAAAAATATAGAAAATACACGACTATTGTAAACAGTATTGTTGCAGTTGGAATTATTTTATTTTTATATTTTATAGTTTTTCCACATTTTTTACAATTTTTTGAGGGGCAGTTTTTTATTGTAATGCTTTCACTTTGCATGATTCCTCTGGTAATGCTTTATTTGACTTATGTCATTGCAAATACTTTTTTTGAAAAATTTTTAACAGACAAATTTGGAACGTACAAAAAAACAGCCTTCAAACCAAGCGTTAAATACATTGAAGATGATGCTTTTAATGAGTATACAAAAACTCCGAGAAAAAGTATCTATATCGCTTTAATACTAGCAATATTTTTTTGCGGCTACATTTTAACTCCACTTATTATTAATGACATGAATGTTGGGAAAAATTATAGTGGAGCCGTAAAATTATCAAATTTATACTTGAAATTTGTTCCAATCTCTGCTGAAACATATGCGTCACGTGCTTATGCAAAGCTGGAGCTAAAACGCTATAAAGAAGCTATCGCTGATTTTGAATTAGCTAATAAATTCAGTATGTCTGATAGCTTTTCGCCAGATATAATTGGCGTAAAAACATATTTTTTACCATATTCTGATATGATAAATGAGTTTGATAACGCAATTGCCGACGAGCAAGAAGAAGGATCAAAATATTTCTTGCGTTGCGAAAAAGCGATTTATCAATTAAAAAACAACAAAGACACAAAACTTGCTTATGCTGAACTAAATAAAATTTTAGCCGATTTTGAACGAGGAAAAGATGTATATTTTTCTCCGGAACTGGCATTCTACATGAGAGGGCAAGCAAAAACTCGGTTGGGTGATTTACAGGGAGCAAAAAAAGATTTTGCAGAAGCTAAAAAAATGTGCCCTTACTGCCAATATACATATGAAACAAATTTAATCAGAAAACCATAGAATATTACTCTATTTGGTATTGAGTTTTCAGTTTTTTTAAGTTATTCTAAACATACAAAAGGGAGAGATGTATGCTTATTTTAGAAGATTTGAAAGAAATTAACGACGTAATAAAAGAACTTGCAGAGTTCATTCAAAATGATGAAACTGTTAAACCTGATTTTGAAGAATACATAAGAACAGTTGGCGGAATGAATTTCCAATCCGCTTGCTTTAACTATATTTTTGAAAGAAACCTTAACCAAAAAAGTATTTTGACTTTGTTTTTAGAGAATTCTAAAAAGCTTTCTGCATCTACTAAGAAAATCGTAAAAGCATTAATGAATTCTATGTCTTCAATATTTGAAGTTAAAAAAGTTTTGCAAAACGGTTTTGAGTTGAACAACATTATCAACGAAAAAACTTATGGCGTTGTTTCACTGGTAAAAATGACTTCTTTCAAAGGAATTGGAGGAGGACAGTATGTTGTTGCAAGAATTTTCGAATTTGAAAAAGCATATTATTTATTGGAAATTTCAGGAGTTCTACCCTCTTCCCGAAAAGATGATGCACTAAGATATTCTGTTGCAAAAATCATTCAAAACCCTGAACTGGTCTACCTTGACAACCCTGCAAAACAAAAAGAAATTGAAAAAGAAGTTAAAGATATTTACGACAAATTTATCGAGTTTTTTGGAAAAGATGAAGTTGTCACAACAAATAAGTTTGCTGACGATTTAATAGGTGCGTTTAATGACTTTGCAGAAGGTGGCGAAAAAGTTGATTTTCAAGACAAAATCCAACTTCCGGAAACCTATAAATTTTTTGATGTAAACGAATTTAACAACTCCTATGAGAATTTTTTAGAAAATTCTTTGGGCGGTTTTTCTTCTCATAAAGAAACCTATGATGTTGGCATTGTCTTTGACAAAGAATTAGGGCTTTATGCCGTGCCATTTTTCGAAACATTTAACAAAATTTTCGAAAATCCGGACGAAATTGAAAACGCAAAAGCTTGTGTTCAATTTTTCTTAGAAAACGACAAGTTCTCTGCTAATATAATCAAGCGTGTTGCCGAACGTCACGAAAATTTTATGGAAGTTGTAAACAACTTTTTAGGTACAAATTACAGCTTTGATGAACTTTTAGAGCACTATAAGGCAAGATATTTGAAAAACAAAATTTTCTCATCTACAACAGTTTTGTACAAATCCAAAGCTTTTTCTAAAACTTTGGGAATAATCGAAGAAGATATTTCAAAACCAGAACTGGAAGGCATTGACCTTAGTAAAATAGGTAGAAACGAACCTTGTCCTTGTGGAAGTGGTAAAAAATTCAAAAAATGTTGTGGAGCAAATCTATAATTCATTTATACTACATATTTTGATAGTAGTAATTATAAACTAAAAGAAACCAATAAATAAAGCCAAAATCGTCATACTTCCCTTAGAATGACGACTTTGGTCGTAATTTAGATGCTTTTTTATTTTTTATCCAGATTTGAAAAATCAATCTTATTTTCGTTGCTCTTTTTAATCAAATACGCTGCAACGATTGCCGTAATCGGCACACAGAAAAGGATTGCAATACTTCCAATCAGAGCTGAAAGGATTTCTGTCGCAACTTGATTTAGGTTAAAAAACTTATTCAAATCAATATTACTAGACAACAAAACAAGCGGTAATGAACTTCCCAAATAAACCAAAATCAAAGTATTTGACATTGTTCCAATAATATCGCGCCCGACATTCATTCCGGAGTTAAAAAGTTGTTTGACAGTCAGTGTCTTATCCGTTTCATAAATTTCATTTACGGTACTTGCAATTGAAACGGCTGTATCCATCAACGCTCCAAGTGCTGCGATTATCATTGATGCGGCAAGAATTCCGGTAAAACTTAAATCCGGTCTTGCTGTATACAAAAACATATTTTCTTCCCCGGCAAAACCTGTCAAATGTGCAAAGTAAATCGCAAGCATTGAAAATCCGCCTGCAAAAATCAAACTTATTGACGTTCCGATAATCGCCGCTGAACTCTTTGAATTAAACCCACCTACAAGATAAACCGTCACGATTGTTGAAAGAATTCCAACCAATACGGCTGATGCAATCGGACAAAATCCATTCAATATCATTGGTATTAAAACAAAAAATATTAAGCACATCGTTGAAATAATAGAAATTATGCTTGTTGCACCTTTTTTCTTTCCAATAAACAACAACAACGCAAAAAATATTGCTGTAAAAATATAAATCTGGTTATCTCTTTGAATATCTGCAATAAAAATATCCACATCATCAGGAGTAGAAACGGTGTCGTCAAGTGGCTCCAAATTCAAAACAACAGTGTCACCTATTGTTAAATTTATGTCATAAGCAGGGTTTCCGGTAAGCATATTATCAACAAGGCGTTCAGTGCCCTTAAATTTTCCAGTCAAAACCTTTACGGTTACAACCTGCTTTGTAGTTTCCTCACCCTGATTAAGCCCCTTTGCATCTTCATATTGAATTTTCTCAACCAATCCGGTTTCTGACGGCAAAACAGGTTTTCCACCGTCATCAGCAAATGATGGAATTACAAAGCCAATTAACAAAAATAAAATTATTAAAAATTTCTTCATGCTCACATCTCCCACAAATCAGTCTAGCACAAAGTTCAACCAGATTAAATAGAAATAAGAGCTAATTTTTGCAATCTTCAACTGATGTCAAAGTTCCTGCAATCGCAACCATAGTCCAGAACACAAACTGAATTTGCGGTCTGAAAAATACTGTATCAACAAAACCATGAATACATACAGCACAAATTGAAATTCCAGCCGTTGCTACGAGAATAACTGCCTTCGTATTTTCTGATTTCAAGATAAATTGAACAGAATTTTTTACTAAATTTATCAAAAATCCGACAAATGCAATCAGTGCAAAGATACCACTTTCAACAGCGATTTCCAAGAAAATATTATAAGCACTCAATGCATCAAAACCTGTCTTCATGTACAATCCATAAATTTCTCTGAAATTTTGGTTTCCTACTCCGATTCCTAAAAGCCAGTTGTCTTTAAACATTTCAACAGATGAGTGGTAAACGTTAAATCTGAACGAATTTGAGGAATCCTGCCTCATTGCAAATATAGACAAAACTCTTGCTCTCAAAGACGAAACCAACAATATTGCACTTGTCGCAAACGCAACCACACCACCAACAACTGACAAATATATTGTTTTGTAGTTTTTCCACAAATATTTTGCACTAACTGCAAACATAGAGCAGAAAATCACCATCATTCCAATATAAGAGCCTCTGCACCCTGTTAAAAACAATGTCAAAGTTGACAACAAGGCTAAAACAACACCTACAATTGATAGTTTATATTTTCTATCTGCCAAAAAGTATGCAGAAAGTCCATACAAAGCAGGAATTCCGGCAACGAAATATCCGCCCAAAAGGTTCGGATTGAAAGGTTTTAGAGTTCCGTAAACCCTTGTCATAACCTCTTCCGGATTTAAGCCTGAAACATCTTGCCAACCTGAGATTTCTTCAACATGAGAAAAGTTTTGTAAAAATCCGACAACTGCCTCAAAACTTACGCATAATCCAATTGCGCCAAGCAAATACGGAATTTTACTTTTGTTATTTTTCAAATATTGCATAAGTGAAAAATAAAAAGCCATATAAGTAAAAGTTTTGAAAAAACCTTTCAAGCTCAAATGGAACAAAGTTGAGCCGGCAAGACTTATTATAACAATCATAAAATAAGCCAAAAGCCACAGTTCATATCCTCTGCACGACAAAGTTTCATCAGGCTTTGTTAATACTTTTACAACTGTTAAAAACACTGTGATTAAGGCAATGAACCCGATTACGTCCGAAGACATTACGGTAGACGCCAAAAATACAAGCATTATTGAGGCAAAAATCAATTTGTCTATGTGTTGCAAAAATAAGCTGTTTTTATACAAATATTCTGTTTTTTGTTGAGAAAATTTTAATATTTTATTGAACATCGTTGTTTTCGTTTATTGAATTATGAAATTTATCATCATTAGTTTCAGGCATAACTTTTAAGTCTGAAACAGTACCGTTGAATTTGTAATCTTTACCTTCAAGAGTAATAGGCAAACCAATTTTAATCTTGTTACCGCCAACGACAGCACCATCTTTTGTAATCTTAGCAGTGTCTTTTAAAGTAACAGTGATGTCGTACATATTCGCCTGAGAAACATCTTCTACAACCATTACTTTTTTGCTGTTCAAAATCGGTAAAACAATTTTCTTTCTGTCTGCTTTTACATCAACGATATCCAAGTCTGTATAAGGAACATTTCTGATACTGATAAATGTTTTGTCATTTGCTTTCATTGGAATTTCGTTTCCTGTAAGAGTTACCCCTCTAACAAAAACTTGGAATGAAATTTGAGAAGTTGCCTCAATTTGCTTAGCTGCTGTTTGTCTAAAATTTTTGTAAGTAAAAAATCCGACAAGTAACGCCACAATTACACCTGCAATTATAATCAAATCCACAGGTCTAAACTTTTTTAATATTTCTGTTAATTTTTCCATTTTAAAGTTCTCTCCATATATTTTTATTAATTACTGTTGGCTATAATTTGTCAACAGCACTTAAAATCTCATCTATTGTTGTTGTTGCACAACCAAACTGTCTAACAACGATACTTGCGGCAATGTTTCCGATAATTGCAGCATAAGAAGGTTCTGCACCACATGCCAACGCAAGTGTATAAACAGCAGTAACAGTATCTCCAGCACCTGTAACATCAAAAACTTCTGACTTGTTGAATACAGGAATTTTGGTATAATTTCCATGAGCCCTTGCAACAAACATTCCATCTGCCCCACAAGTTATAAGAACAGATTTTGCATTTGTTTCAGCAAGCAATTTGTCGCCGGCACGTTTCAAATCTTCCTCATTTTCAATAAAAAATCCGACAGATTTTTGAGTATCCGGAAGGTTCGGCGTCATTGACGTAACGTTTTTATAAACCTCTAATTCCTTTTGAGCATCAACCACAACAACTTTGTTGTATTGATTTGCAAGTCTTATTGTTTCTTGAATAATTTTAGGAGTCAAAGTGCCGATGTGGTAATTTGAAAGAATTATCGCATCATGTTCAGGAATAGCTCTTTCAATTTGTTTCAAAACTTCTTCTTCTATTTCAGGGCTCAAAAGTTCGTTAGTTTGCCTGTCAATTCTAACAATCTGCTGAGTTATAGAAGTTGTAATTGAGCCTGAAATTCTTGTTTTAGTCGTTGTTTTTCTTGAAGGGTCAACGACCAAAAGTCCACAATTAACGTTTGCTTCTTCAAATGTTTCACGAAGTTGAGTTGCTTGAAAATCGTCTCCGCAAACCCCGATTACGCTAACTTTTCCACCATTAAGTGTTGAAACGTTATGAGCAGCGTTTGATGCAGCACCTAAAATTAATTTTGTATTTGAGTGACGCAAAATTAGAACGGGAGCTTCTCTCGAAATTCTTTCAGCATCTCCGTATATCATTTCATCTATTGCCAAATCGCCAATTACCAAAACTTTTGGTTCACTCAATTTCTTTATATGAGAAATCAATTGTTCTTTGTTTATATACATAAAAATAATCCTCACGTGTATATTAACACAAATAAAAATTTTATCAAAATTAAAAAAATATCTTGTACTGTAAAGTTTTTTGAATTATGATAGCAAAAAAAATTTTTACAAGCTTTATAATAGCATCGAAAGGTAAAAAAATGATTACAGCAATTAAAAACAACTATTTTACAAACTTCACAACTCCTAATAAACTAGGCGTTTCTACTCAAAACAAGAATAACAAGGTTAATTTCAATTATGCGACAGACAGCGTTTCTTTTTCTGGAAGTACCAAAACAATAGCAAAATTGTCCGAAGCAAGTACCGAATTAGTTCAAAGATTTGCAAAAAGTTTGAAATTGAACAAATTATATAAAATAGACAATCCTACAGAGCAAATAAGGCTTGCATCTGTTGCAAATCCAAAAGCTCCGGAAGAACGTTCTCTTTTTATTCAATATTCAGCATATTCAAGAAATAATTCTGCAAAATACTTAATGTTTTCTGTTAACAACGCAGGCGAAGTCTATGAAAGTGGCAACAAGCTTAAAGAGTCAAAAGATTTAAC
>CAKUZO010000062.1 GCA_934717895.1 uncultured Candidatus Melainabacteria bacterium
ACACAATGTAAGTGTAGTTCCTTTTTTATAAGAAAAATTTTTTGTAACTTTCGTTTATGGTTTCTTGTTCTAATCCGATATATCTTAAAGTTACGGCTGGAGATGAGTGGTTGAATATTTTTTGTAATAAAACGATATCGTCAAATTGTTTGTAATGATGATAACCAAAAGTTTTGCGTAAAGAGTGAGTACCAATGTGAACTTCGATTCCAACTTCTTTTGCTGCTTTTCTTAAAATTTTGTATGCTTGCACCCTGCTTAATCTATTATCTTTTTGTGATAAAAATAATGGCTCGTTAACATTTTTATTCTGTATAAAGTCTTTTATATCAGATTGGATTTTCTCATTGATTGGAAACTGCTTGTACTTGTTTGTTTTTTGCTCTCTAAGTTCGATAAAAGTTTTATCTTTAACATCTTTTATATCAAGGGCAAGAATATCCGAAACTCTTAAACCACTATTGATTCCAAGATTGAATAACAATAAGTTTCGTTTATTAGTTGATAAAAATTTTTTCATTTGTGCAATTTTTTCTTTGTCTTTAATTGGATAAACTATGTTCACGAAAACCTCCTTTGTAATACCAATAACGACATTACAACGAAAATACAGAAACATCAGAAAGAAACAATCTTCACGACACAAAAAGATAAACAATAATCTAAAATTTACAATCTATCAGAATAACTATAATCCACCCACTTAAAATCTAGTCATGTGTCTAATAGATTAATGGATATTCTTTATATAATAATTAACTATATCGTTATAAGGAGTATGATAATGTCAAACATGCAAAATACTAAAAATGAAAATCAAAAGAAAATGATATCTATTTATAAATTGGATACATCATTAGAAGATTTAAACTTGGACGAAAAAACACCTTGGATTAATTTTATCACTATTGTGAAAGGATATAATAATTATTTTCCTGAAGAACTTAATCTTCAACAAAATTTCTTAGAAAAATTTGATAGAGTAGCTTTTAAATTACAATCGCATAATTCTGCATCTTGGGTAGACTTCGTTAATGAATTTTTGCAAAACAAGATAGATAAAAAAGATGTAAAGAATTATTCTCATAGCTTTTTATTGTTAATAAAACCTAAAAATCAAGAGAACGATATCTTTGCTATTACCTTTGGCTCATTAGCATACTATGTTATTCAAAATTATATTGATAAAGATTTTGGTTTGGATATACTATCTCGAATTATAGAACCTAATACAAAAATTATAAAATCGACAAAAGGACAGACTGTTGTTGGAGCAACGCAAGGTCAACGAAGCGTATATAGGCAACTTCACACATTAGATGATGTTGAGGATTTTGGTAAAATATTTCAGGAATTAAATGTTAGTATTACTAAAGAAGCATTAAATAAGTTTGGAATATCAACAGAACAAGATTTTAAAAATTGTTGTGGAAAATCTTCTTTTCAAATTAAAACAAGTATTCCTACTAGTACAATAGAAAATTATATTAATGGTTGCTTATTTGCAAAAACCAATCCTCCACAAGCAATAAATTCAACTAAGTTGTTAGATAAAAAGAAAGATAAAAAGCTTATCTCTGAAATCATTGATAACGCAATATCTAAAACTTGGAATGATGTAAGTCAAGGAGAAGCATTTGATTTATGTCATAAAAAATTTGATGAATATATAGAAGCAGAAGGTTATGAAGCCTATTACAATGGTAAAAAAAAATCAATTGAATATGGAACCACTTTAAATGATTTAATTAATAAATTCAATATAAAGGAAGAACATTTTAAAATGTTTTTTTAAAAAAACAAAAATAAGAAGTCTTGATGCAGATGATAAAAAGCTAACAGAAGACACTTTATTTAATCATTTATTTTTAGAATATATAGATGAAAACAATATAAAATATTTTATTTTAAATGGAAGTATTTATAAAATAGAAGAAAGTTTTTTAGATTCATTGGATAATAAAATAAAAAATTTAAACAATAATAAAAAATTTTTAAATAATGATGTATATCCAAAGTGGGGTAATATTGATGAAACAGAATACAATAATAATTTTAATAATTTAGACGGTTATGTTGTTTTACACAAGCTACTTTTTAATAATCTAGAATTATGTGATATTTTAGGATATAAGCAAGAAGATTTGTACTTATATTTTGTAAAAGATGGTTTTAAAGGAACTATTAGAGATTTATCTTATCAAATTTATAATACTGCTAAACTTATTGAAAACTCTATTAATACAGATTGCAAGTTTCTGAGTGATTTTTATGATAAATATAAAGAAACTTTTAAATCACATTTTATTACAGCAGAAGAATTTATTAATTTATTTAAAACAAGAACATTAAAATATGTATTTGCATTTAGAGACAAAAATAATAGGAGCTTAAAAGATAATCCTTCAGTTTTTCAGTCTAATGTTGCCAAATTTGCTCTTGTGGACTTAGAAGAGAAAATGAAACAACTTAATAAAAGTGAGTTAAAAATCCTACAAATTAAAAATATAGGTAGCTAAACCCCAATTTTAATAGAATAAAGCATCTCAATATCATGGTTAATTTTATCTTCTTTCAATAATTAAATTACAGCTGTGAAATTGAACCAATGAATCTTTTGCTGAAATATTCATTGGGTTAGCTCCGCATACTGAGTCGTTTGTTTCGAATTTCACATTCTCAACTACGACTCTGCAAATTCCCCTTACCGCCGCCATTTTTATTATTTTTTTATTATTGCAGGGAGTAGGGTAGAATTTCTTAATGAACGACAGTGAATTTAGAAATTCGGGTGAGGGGTGTGGTTGAATTGATTTTTCGCTGTTGGGGGAACAACCCCAACCTATTTTATACGATTTTATAAATCAAAAAGTAAATAATTGATGAAATAATCATACAAGCTGGAATTGTTACAACCCAAGCAATTACTATATTTCCGACAATTCTCCATTTTACGGCATGCGCATGGAAAGTTGAGCCTACACCCATAATTGCCGTTGAAATTACGTGAGTCGTACTCAATGGAATCCCAAAGTGTGATGCTGTTAAAATTAAGCCCGCAGCAGAAGTTTCAGCCGCAAATCCATGGATTGGTTTAAGCTTGATGATTTTGTGCCCCATTGTTTTGATAATTTTCCAACCGCCATTCATTGTTCCGGCTGCCATTGTTAATGCACAAGCAATGATTACGTATAAAGGAATTTCAAACCCACCGGTCGGATCAGGATTAAGAACTCCTCCCGCAAGCAATGCCAAAGTAATGATACCCATTGTTTTTTGAGCGTCATTTGAACCATGGCTTAGTGCCATCATGCCGGCTGATAACAATTGTAATTTTCTAAACTGTTTATTTACAGTGTTTGGAGTTTCTCTGAGAATAATTACAACCCAAGCGATTAAAAGCATTAGCGTAAATCCAACGCAAAATCCTAACATTGGAGATGTAAACATCGGAATTATAACTTTGTCCATCAATGTGTGAATATGAACAACACTTGTTCCGGCTTTTACAATTGCAGCTCCCAAAAGTCCTCCGATTAGTGCGTGTGAGGAACTTGATGGAAGTCCCAACCACCAAGTAAATAAGTTCCAAATAACGGCAGCAAGCAAAGCACAAAAGATTACTGTTAACGTAATCATATCGGCGTTCACAATTCCTGAGCCGATTGTTTTTGCAACGTGTGTACCGGTTAAAGCTCCGATAAATTCAAGACTCGCTCCAAAAAGTACTGCTTGTTTGGGTGATAAAACTTTTGTGGATACAACCGTTGCGATAGCATTTGCACAATCGTGAAATCCGTTTATAAATTCAAATGCCAGTGCAACTGCAATTACTGCTATTAATATTAAAATTGTTATCATTGATTTTTATTTTTATCCTTAATTCTTTTTATTATTGTCGCATATCGCTCTATTATAAACATTTTATCGTCATTCTGAACGATTAGCGAAGAATCTCTTTAAAACATTTTTATGATTGCTTCAAAACAACATTCAAAATAGTATCTGTAACGTAGAAGCAAGCATCAAAAGCATTTTCGATTTCTTTATACATATCTCTAAGTTTAATAACTTCAAGAGCTTCATATCTGCCTGAGAAGAGGTTTCCCATAGCACGACGATGGATTTCGTCACCGTGAGCTTCAATTTCTTTCATTTCGATATTTAACTTAGTAATTTTTTCTACATCAGAAACTTTTTTGAACAATTTTACGATTTCGGCAAGCTTGTCAGTCGCTTGAACCAAAGTTAAAGCCTGTTCTTTCATTTCGTCAGTGTAGTCGTTTAATCTGTACACTTCCAAATTCAAGCAGGCTTTTACGATTTTTTTAGTAATTTTATTTAATTGTACGGCGATTGTCTGAATATCTTCTCGCTCAATCGGCGTGATAAAACTTTTGTTCAACTGTTTCAAAACAGCTTTGTATGAAAGTTTTCCTTTTTTCTTATATTTAAGAGCTTTTTCTCTGTACTCATCAGTTAATTTGTCATGCATAATTTTGTCATAAAGTCTTGCTGTTTTTTGGCAAATTTCCGCACTATCTTGAAAATACGTGAAGAACATTTTGTCTTCTGGCGGCATGATATATGACATTAAGTTGAATTTTGGCATATTTACCTTCCTTTGTTTATAATGTGTTTTAATACACATGCAAAGCATACTTTAAACAAAGATGTTTGAAAATAGTGTCGTAACAATTTGTAATTAAAAAAACTTTCATTTTTTTATTACTTTGAATTTTTCATGATACAATTTAGGAAAAAAGGAGAAAAAATGCATAACGGAATCGAAAACGGTTACTACCACGAAATTACCCCATCAGGCTTTGGGATTGCTATTAAGGCAGGAAAAGTTTTATTTTCAAAACAATCAGATTTTCAAAAAGTTGAGGTTTTTGAAACAGAGAGTGCACTGGGCAGAGTTTTAACTTTGGACGATTTGATGATGACAACAGAGGGTGATGAATATCATTATCACGAAATGATTACGCATATTCCTATGATGCATCATAAAAATCCTGAATCAGTTCTTGTTATCGGTGGCGGTGACGGCGGTACGGTTAGAGAAGTTTTAAAGCATAAAACTGTTAAAAAAGTTGTTCTTTGTGAAATCGATGGAATGGTTATTGATGCTTGTAAAGAATTTTTGCCTACAATTTCTTGCGGGCTTTCTGACCCTCGTGTGGAAATCAAAGTTGAAGATGCAATTGAGTTTATTAAAGATAAAAAAGATGAATATGATATTATTTTAATTGATTCAACAGATCCGATGGGGCCTGGTGAGGGTTTGTTTACGGAAGAGTTTTACACGAATGTTAAAAACTCATTGAAAGAAGGCGGAATTATGGCTGCTCAATCTGAAAGTCCGTTTGTAAATAAATCTGAAATTAAAAAAATGTATGATTTGTTAAAGAAAGTTTTTCCGGTTTGTTCAACTTATACTTCAAACATTCCGACTTATCCAGGTGGATATTGGGCTTGGGCTTTTTGTTCAAGAGATGTTGAACCGCTTTCATATTTTGCACAAGACAGATATGACGACATCGTAAAAACTTGCAAAATCTATAATAAAGATTATCATAATGCTCGTTTTGCATTGCCAAATTACTTAAAAGAACTTTTATAATAAAATAATTTTTAAAAAAGGGTGGTTTTAATACCACCCTCTATTACAGACTAGGGATTACACTAAGGAGAATAAATGAAAATAGCATCAATTTCTAATTATACATTTGCTCAGAATAATAATTTATCGAAAATTTCTAACAATTCAACTCAATTATCTAAATCAATTTCGTTTGAAGGTGTAAAGGATCCGATTGCCGGTGCAGAAGCTCTTTCTTCAATTGTTCTTGGCGGGCTTGATGCAAGTCGTAAGATGGCATTGGCAAATGAAATAGCTTTGCATAAGGCTCATGTTCAGACTCTTTTTAGTACTGTTGCAGAAAAAAGTTTAGATGATGTGAAAAAATTTTTTAATGCTTCAAAATTTAATATAAATTTGGGAAGTTTATCAAAAGAAGAAATCGCTAAACGAACTTTGCTTAAACAAACGATTTTAAATTCTCAAAACGAAAGAGGTCGCACTCCGTTGTATGTTGCAGCTTTAAGCGGAAAAAATGATATTGTAAAATATTTGGCAGAGCAAGGAGCTGATATAAATGTTTTGTCAGATTCTGTAACTACCGCATTTGAGGCTTCTGCAAACAGAGGGCATATTGATGTTATGCAAACACTTTTGGATTTTGGTGCAAATATTGACGGCACCAGTGAAAAAGGCGGTAATGCATTGTATTGGGCACAAGTTTTTAAAACTGACAAAGACTCACTTCCTGTTGTTGAATTTTTGGTCGGGAAAGGTGCAGATGTAAATGCTCTGAGCTTTGAAGAGTTTTCGCCGCTTGATCAGGCGTTGAAAAATGGGAACTCTAAGACAATTGAGTTTTTGAAGGAGCATGGTGCTAAAACCTTTGAAGAACTTAAATATATGAAATACAAAGAACAATTGATGTATTAATTTTTTTAAGTTATCCTGTTCTAATAAAATATTAAGTTTACTATAAAAGTTTTTAAAGCAGGTGAAAATGGATATTGTTAAAGAAAAAAAAATAGCTGCGGGGTTATCGATAACTTCAAACGCAATTATAATTATATTGAAATTTATTGCAGGTGCAATTTCAGGCAGCGTAAGTATAATTTCAGAGGCAATTCACTCAATGAGCGATTTTTTGGCGTCTGTGTTAACTTTTTTCGCTGTAATGAAATCTTCGGAACCTGCTGATAAAAGCCACCCGTTCGGACATGGTAAATATGAAGATATGTCAGGGTTTATTGAGGGTGGATTAATTATTTTTGCGGGACTTTTTATTATTTGTGAAGCTTGTAAAAAATTATTTTTTCATCAAACAATTGAAATCGATACATCGCTTGGAATTGGGGTAATGTTATTTGCGGTTGTGGCAAATATTCTAGTTAGTTCTCATTTGTTTAGGGTGGCTAAAAAATCGGATTCAGTTTCTCTTCATGCTGATGGCGAACACTTGCGAACTGATGTTTATTCATCGCTTGGGGTACTTTGTGGTTTGGTTTTAATTAAGATAACAGGAATTGCTATTTTAGACCCGATAATTGCAATTTTGGTTGCAATGTTTGTTTTGAAAGCAGGATTTGAGATTTCTAAAAACACCTTGAACAATCTTTTAGACGGAACTTTGCCGGCAGAAGATATGGACGAGATTAAAGAAATAATTAAATCGTATGATAATCAATGTTTGAAAGGATTTAAGCGTCTAAAAGCACGACGTTCCGGTCCCTTGAAAGATATAGAAGTTACAATGCTTTTCCCAAAAGACATGACAATTTTGGATTGTCACAAAATTTGTGATGATATAGAACATTTGCTCGCACAGCGCTTAGGAAAGTGCGATATACTTATTCATGCGGAACCGGAGCCTGAAAATAATTTTAAAAGAAAATAATTAAAAAAAATGAATAGATATTTTATTTAAAATTCTATTTTTCAGTTTTCTTTACCATTGATTTCGAACGTAGTTTTCTGTGGTACGTGATTGCAAATCGGTGTGCTTCATCTCGAATTCTTTGGAATAAAAATAATGCACTTGAATTCCTTGGTAAAATAACAGGATCGGACTGTTTTGGTAAAAATACTTCTTCATGTTTTTTTGCTAAACTTACGACATCAATATCATTTACGCCAAGCTCTTCTATAATCTGCATTACACTTGATAGTTGCCCTTTGCCGCCGTCGATTATCATTAAATCCGGCTTTTCCCATTTTGGTTCTCCAAGTCTTGAAAGTCGTCTTGTTAAAACTTCTTTCATTGATAGGAAATCATCAGGTTTACCTTCTGTTGATTTTAGTTTGAATTTTCGGTATTCGGAGCCTTTTTTTAAGCCGTTTTCGAATACAACCATTGAGGCGACTGTATTTGTACCCTGAATGTGGGAAATGTCGTAACATTCCATTCTGTGTGGGAAGTTTTTGAGTTGAAGTTTTTCTGCTAAATATGAACCTATTTCGTTAAAGTCGTCATAAATTGAAGCCATTTTCTTAATTTTTGCATTATCTAACACAACTTTTGCGTTTTTATCTGCAAGCATTTGTAATTCTTTACCCTGTGCAGATTTTCCATAGCTGATTTTCACTTTTTTCTGAGCTAAAATTTCTAACCATTCTTCGTATAAAGATTTTTCGCCGACAGCTTCGAGTTCATTTGATACTATTCTGTCAGGATAATCCAGTTTTAGGGTGCTGTAATATTCCTTGAAGAAGGTTGCAAAAAACTCTGTTCTGTCTTCTTCTTCAACATCATAAATAAAGTCTTTTTTGTCAATCAAACGTCCTTCTCTAATCATAAGTATAACGATGGCAAAAATTCCTTCATCAGCTAAAAATGAAATTACATCTTCGTTGAGCTTTGTGTTTTCGTAAACAACCTTTTGTTTTTCAAGTGTTTTTGCCAAATCGTTGTAACTGTCGCGAAGTTTTGCGGCTTTTTCAAACTGTAAACTGTCAGAATATTTTTGCATCTGTTCTTTCAGTTGTCTCATTAATTCTGACTGTTTGCCTGATAGAAAGAGTTCTGCTTGTTTCACAATATTTTTATACTCTTCTGAGGAAACTTTATTTTGGCACGGAGCCATACATCTGCCTATATGGTAATAAAGACAGGGTCTGTCCTTAAACTTAGGGTTTTTGCACTGTTTTAAAGGAAATATTTTCTTCAAGAAATCAAGTGTAGCGTGCATTGCTCGAATATCTGTGTATGGACCATAATAGTGCCCTTTTTCTGGGTTAAGATTTTTTTTGCGAACAATTGTGATTCGTGGAAAATCTTCATCTGTAATCAGAAAATACGGGTATTTTTTGTCATCTTTTAGTAAAATATTGTATTTAGGTTTGTATTTTTTGATTAAATGGCTTTCGAGAATAAGCGCCTCAACCTCGGTATTGGTAATAATATATTCCATTCTATCAATCTGAGAAACGAGAATATTAACCTTAACACTGTCGTGCTTGCGGTTAAAATAGCTCATTACACGTCGTTTAAGAATTTTAGCTTTGCCAACATAAATAACTTCACCTTCGGCGTTATAGTAAATATAGCAGCCCGGAAGTGATGGCAAAAGTTTTAAAGTTTGTTTTAGTCCTTCATTCATTAATTATATTATAGATTGAATACGGAAATAAGTGAAATTAAAAAATAAAAGAATTTTGAGAAAGTATTCAAGGAAAAATTTTTGATATATAATAATTTTATGGAGAGGTGTCCGAGTGGTTTAAGGTGCGGATCTCGAAAGTCTGTGAAGGGTAACACTTTCCGTGGGTTCGAATCCCACCCTCTCCGTTTTTTAGAGTAATATCTGCGTTATAGTGTAATTTTAAATATTTAGGAATAAATTAATATGGATTTTGTAAAAAATTTAAAAAATGTAGTTTTAATTATTTGTGTTAGTGTGACAATGCCTGTTTATGCCGGATCAATTAATTACGGCTATAACGCCCATGGTGATTACGTCCCGACATCTGTAAACGGGCAAAGAGTTCAATATGGCTACAATGCCCATGGGGATTTTAAACCAACATCTATTGGGGGAAATAGGGTTCAATATGGTTACAACGCCCATGGTGATTATGTTCCGACATCTATCGGTGGCCAACAAATTCAGTATGGTTATAATGCTCATGGCGATTACGTACCACAAAGAATAAATCCTTATTAAGTCTTGTAGGTTGGGCTTTCCAGCCCAACAACTAAACTTATTTAGCAAAAGTAGGGCGGGATATCTATCCCGCCATTATTAATTTGATAACAACTCATGACGGCGGGGTGGGTACCCCGCCCTACCTGCACATTTGCGATTATGTCTGATTTTGAGTCGCGAAATGATTAAATTATTAAATAATTGAATCAATCACCTAAGCACACCGCCTGATAGTAGCTGTTGTCGCGGTTGCCGTAGCTACTGCCGTTCGTGCCCGTCTTGCCGAAGCTGCGGTAGTACGCGAAGCTGCTATCATTCTCTTCACCCGACAAAACAGCGAAGGACGAACTGGTAAAGCCCAGAGATGAGACTTTTGAGGTGTCTAATTGTAGACTGTAGCTATCTCCCATGGCTCCAACTGTTGGGTTGCCTTTGTAGAGCTCTGTTGCTAGTTTACCTAAGTCTGCCATTGTTGGCATTTTAGATACTCCCCCACATTGTTTTACGGCTCCTGCCCAATAGTCTCGTTCATAGTAGCAACCTTTTATTCCGAGCTTTCCTTTTTCAGCTTCGCATTCTGCTTTTGTTAATGGGCTTGGAGTGAATGCAGCTGTAAAGCATTTCCCGCCTGCCTCAAGAGAACATTCTGAACCTAAGCCGCCGGCTTTTCCGAATATCAAAACATCGCCGTTTGAATTTCCTTCAAGTTTTGCTAACTTATTCGGTTTTTTGCCGCCATTCCAATCAAAAACAC
>CAKUZO010000063.1 GCA_934717895.1 uncultured Candidatus Melainabacteria bacterium
TAGCTAAAACATTAGTCGAAAGCGTTTAGCTTTTAAGAATTCTTAATAAATCTTTACAAAATAACAAAAATTTACAATTTAAATACTTTATATATATAAGGAAACAAAAGGGGTTTATGGCGAAAGTCATAAGTTAAAGGTGAATAAAATGTCATTCGATGTAAATGTTTTGAGCACAAAACCGGTTATCAAAGCTGCTGCATCTATGCAAAATGATGGCGGCGGCGGTAATCTTGGTTACATGGCGCAAGGGGGAAAACAAGAAAAAAAAGAAAGAAAATACTTAGATGAAAGTATTTTTTTGAAAGACCAACCGGACATGTTTGGTTTTGAAAAAGAACCGGAAATGCCGGAAGAAAAATCTTTTATTCAAATTGTAATTGAAAATGTTTTAAAATTATTCAAAAAATAAAATCTAATCAGCTAACTACTTTACAACAAAAATTTACGGGCTTAATATAAAGTGTAAATTATACACTACCCCAAATTTTTAGTTGAAAGGATATGCAATGAAAATAGATTTTAGACCGCAAAGATTAATTAATAATCTTGTGTTAGAACAAAAACATGGAACACAGCTTAAAAGAATTATTGAAATTCCTGCCAAATCAGGTAGCACAAGAAAAACATTAGAAATTACGTATAGAAAAAGTCATGTTTTACCTACTGAATGGTTTGTTTCAAACTACAATTTGTACACTAATAAAGAAGGACAAGTTTTGAAAAAATCATATTCGGCAGCTCAAGTGTCACAAGATAGAAGATTTTCAACTGTAACCGATTATGGGCAACAAGGTTTTAAATCTCAATTAGTTATTAAAAGGGACGGAAAAAACGTTTCTAAATCAAAAAATATTTATAGTGGTTCACAAGAAACAAAATAACTAAATAATAAATTTAAAGTAATACCATAAAGTTATATTTATGGTATTATTTTTTTATGGAAAAAAATATTATTAAAATCGGATTAATTGGGCTTGGAACAGTTGGTTCAGGCGTGTTTAAGACATTACAGTCTTTTAAAAATGTAGAAATTACAAAAATTGCAGTAAAAAATATCAACAAAAAACGTGATATTGAAGGGTTGGACAGTTCAATTTTGACAGCAGATGCTTATGAGGTTGTCAATAATCCTGAAATCGATATTGTTGCAGAACTTGTCGGCGGTGTAGAACCGGCTTTTGATTTGATTACAACTGCTATTAAAAACGGGAAACATATCGTTACGGCAAACAAAGAACTTCTTGCGAAACGTGGCGAGGAATTGTTTAAAATTGCAGAAGAATATAATAGAGTAATTCTTTATGAAGCTGCAATTGCCGGTGGAATTCCTATTATAATGCCTATTAAAACTATTTTGGCAGGAAATAAAATAAATAAAATTGAAGCAATTGTGAATGGTACAACAAACTATATTTTGACAAAAATGGACGTTCAAGGGGCTTCTTATGAAGATGTTTTAAAAGAGGCACAAGAACTTGGTTATGCAGAAGCTGACCCAACAGGCGATGTTGAAGGCTTTGATGCTGCATATAAAATTGCAACTTTGGCGTCAATTACGT
Organism: uncultured Candidatus Melainabacteria bacterium; assembly: GCA_934717895.1. Taxonomy (GTDB): domain Bacteria; phylum Cyanobacteriota; class Vampirovibrionia; order Gastranaerophilales; family Gastranaerophilaceae; genus Stercorousia. The sequence goes on from CAKUZO010000063.1 coordinate 1,563, forward strand.
TCCAAAAACGCATAAAAATAGAAAATGTTTACAGAGAAGGTATAACCAAAATTCGTTCTCAAGATATGCATGCCGCAAACGATTTGGGTTATAAGATAAAACTTATTGCATCTGCATATATGGACGAAAATGGCAAAGCAGATGTCAGAGTTCACCCAATGTTGGTTTCAAAATGTTCAACTCTTGCACATATTGACTATGTAACAAATGCCGTTTCTTTAAGCGGACACCCTGTTGGAAGTATCACACTTTCAGGTCCAGGGGCAGGAGAATTTCCGACTGCAAGTTCGGTTGTCGGAGATATTTTAGCAATTGCAGCAGAAATCGGTAAATCTGATTATATTTTACCTATGATGAGATGTAAACATTCCGGAAATGCAGAAATGTTGAACATAAACGAAACAATTAACAAATATTATATTTCGATTAACGCTAAAAACAATAAAGGTGTAATCGGTAAAATCGGTACTATTTGTGCGGATAACGACATAAGCCTTGCAAGTATTGTTCAACGTTGTGTTTCTGAGGATAATACTGCTGATATCACTGTTATTACCGAACTTGTTAAAGAAGAAAATATGCGTAATGCAATAAAACTGATTGAAAAAGACGGCAATAAAGTAAATAGTATTATTAGAGTTCAAGTATAGAAATATAGATAGAAAACGATTTTAAATATTTTTCTATCGAAAGGAATTTTTGATGAAAACTATAAAATTAACTAAAATGCAAGGTTGTGGAAACGACTTTGTAATCATAGATTACCCCGAATTTGAAAAGACAGGCTTGAAGATGAGCGAACTTGCAAAAAAAGTTTGCGACAGAAACTTTGGCGTCGGTGCTGACGGTATGATTATACCAAATTTGTCACCTGAAAACAAAGAAGCCGATATCGCTTGGTATTTTTATAATTCAGACGGTTCAACCGCGCAAATGTGCGGAAACGGTATGAGATGTTTTGCAAAATATGTTTATGACAACAAACTTGTTGATAAAAAATCTTTCAGTGTGCAAACTCTTGCCGGACTAATCAAACCTGAGCTTTTAGAAAACGGCTTGGTGAAAGTAAATATGGGTAAACCGATTTTAGAGGACAAAAAAATCCCGTTTTGGAGTGAAAACGGAGAGAAAAAACTTGTTGCCCTTGACAGAGAATTTGAAATTACCCCTGTTTCTATGGGAAATCCGCACTGTGTAATAATTACGGACGACGATCCGATGGAGTTGGCAACAAAATATGGGCCAACTATTGAAAAACACGAGTTTTTCCCAGAAAAAACAAACACAGAATTTGTAAAAGTTAAATCAAATATGGAAATCGATATGCGAGTTTACGAACGTGGTTGCGGCATAACTTTGGCTTGCGGAACAGGAGCTTGTGCCAGCGTTGTCGCTTGCGTTTTAAATAACTTAACAGAAAATAAGGTTAAGGTAAACTTGCTCGGAGGCCCTGTTTTCGTTGAATGGCAAGGCTCAAAAGACGATACGGAAAAAGATATTTTCTTAATCGGTTCTGCAAATTACAGTTTTTTTGCAGAATACATGTTGTAAAATCTCGTATTTCCATGATATTATAGGTTTATACACTAGAATAAAGGAGAAAAAATTATGAAAACTTACGAATTATTGACTATATTCAAACCAAACTTGGACGCTGAAGAAGTTGACAAAGCTGTTGAATCTTTGGGTAAACTTGTTGCAGATTTCGGCGGAAAAGTTGAATCTACTGACAAATCAGGCAGAAAAAAATTGGCTTATGATATCGCTAATTTCAGAGATGGTTTCTTTGTAACTACTGAATTATCTCTTCCTGCTGAAAAAGTTGCTGAATTAAGACGTCAATTGAGATTGAACGACAGCATTTTGAGAACTATGTTCATGGAATCTTCAAAAGTTAGTGCATAGTCGTAGGTTGGGGTTCTGCTCCAACAATTAAAAAAGAAAGAAGAAAATATGGCATTTTCAAAAGCAGTAGTAACAGGAACAGTATACAGAGCACCGGAAAAACGTTTTACTCAAAACAATATTGCGGTGTCAGGTTTTGTTCTAAATATTGGCGAGAAAGAAGAAATTCTTGTTAGAATACTATCAAGAAGACAAGCTCAAGACGAAATCGTATCATCTTTATCAAAAGGCGACAAGGTTTTGGTTGAAGGCAGACTTCAAATTGCCACTGTAAAAACTGATGATGGAGCTGAAAGAAGAATTTATGAAATCGACGCTAACGTAATCGAAAGAATGGGCGAAGGTTCAGGTTCATCGGCATCATCAAACGAAAAATACGGAACAGAAGAAATCGTTAAATTTGAATCAGACGACATGTCAAATGAATTGATTAACGAGGACGAAATTCCGTTCTAAAAGCGGCTAAGCGGCTAGGAAGCGAAGCAGCTAAGAATTTAGAAGACGATAAGTCGCTAAGGCGATAGGACGATAAGTTCGTTACAGTAAATAAAATATTATCGTCATTCTGAAAGCTTAGAAAAATATTCTAAGCGATTAGTTTCGGTAGGTTGGGCATACTTGCCCAACAACTATTTTCCAATCCGACAATAAAGAAATATGTAGTAAACAAAATAAATGGCTAGAAAGGCTGATTAGAAAAATGGCAAGACAAAACAACGATGACAAAAAGAAACGTAAAAATTGTTCTCTTTGCGCAGACAAAGTTGAAGCAATCGATTACAAAGATGCTGCAAAATTAAGAAGATACTTGACAGAAGCAGGAAAAATTATTCCTCGCCGTATTACAGGTAACTGTGCTAAGCACCAAAGAATGATTGCAACAGCAATTAAACGTGCAAGAGAAGCTGCAATTATCGATTACGTTTTTGACTAATTTGTCGAAATTTGCAAATACTACAAAAGGCAACTCATCAGAAATGATGAGTTGTTTTTTAATTTGCTTTGTAATTATTCCCACCTTTTATAATGTCAGAAATTGCAATAAATGTAACCTCTAAAATATAATCAATTGCATCTTGGGTTTCATAGGCTATGTGTGGAGTTATGATTACTTCCGGATTGTGGCTCAATTCTTCAACAAGTCGAGCCTCTTCAACGCAATCAAAATCTGCATAAAGTACATGATCTTTATTAGAACATTTTTTAAAACTGTATGCTTCGCAAGTAACAACGTCCAACGCTGCACCTTTAATTGCCCCTTTTGTAATGGCATAGTGCAAATCTTTGATATTTACAATTTCCCCACGAGATGTATTTATCAAGTATGACGTATTTTTCATTATACTAAACTCCTCAAACCCAAACATATTCTTGTTTTCACCCGTGTAAGGAATATGAATACTTATTATGTCAGATTCTTTCAAAAGAGTGTCAAAATCGACATATTGCACTCCATATTTATCGATTAAATCTTTTCGCCCGACTATATCATAGGCAAAAACTTTCATTCCCATGGAAACGGCCAGTTTACAAACTGCTGTTCCAATACTTCCGGTTCCGATTACTCCGAGGGTAAACCTTGAAATATCACGTCCTACAAAGCTTTTGCAGGCTTGTATGTTTGATTTTATATATTCAAATGCCGGAATTATATGGCGAACAAGTGCAAGTATTAAACAAATTGTATATTGAGCAACAGAGCGAGAACCATAGCCCTCAACATTAACAATTGCAATGTTTTTAGCCTCAGCTGCAATTTTGTTGATATGGTCAATTCCTGTCGAACGAGTCGAAATAATTCTAAGATTTTTAAATGAGTTTATAACATTCTCGGTGACTTCGGAATGAACAAAAACACTAATAACAGCAGTGCTGTTTAATACATCTTCACTTAGATTTTTAACGCTTTCTTCATTTAAACTTTCCTTAAAGAATGTTATATCAAAGTTTTCCAGTTCATGCGATCTGAAAAAATCTTTCTCATTATCTCGGTAATCAAAAACTAATAATTTTATTGCCATATCAAGCTCCTTCGAATTTAATTATTTCAAAATCCGAAAAAATCTATATTCTCCAAAAGGCTATTAAAAAAGATTATCTTGTGTATTTTTTTCCAACAAGTTCGTCCGGTAAAAATTGTTGTTCCAGCTCGGGTGCAGCGTGAGAATATACGTAACCGACGCCAAAACCATAATTTTTAGCATCTTTGTAATGAGCATCTCTAAGATGCATCGGGGGTGGAAAATCTTTGCCTGAGGCGATATCTTGCATCGCTTCGTCAATCGCCATAATTGTTTCATTTGATTTTGGCGCCCTTGCAACATAAATTACTGCCTGTGCAAGTGGAATTCTTCCCTCAGGAAGCCCCAAAAGTTCGACAGCTTTATAGGCGTTCAAAGCCACATTGAGAGCATTTGGGTCGGCGTTTCCAACATCTTCCGCTGAACATGTTATGAGTCGTCTTGCAATAAATCTTGGATCTTCTCCGGCAGCAATCATTTTTGCAAGATAATAAATTGCGGCGTCAGGATCAGACCCGCGCAAACTTTTTTGAAAAGCTGAAGCGCAGTCATAGTGTTCTTGTTGCGAATATCTTGTGTTACGTTTTTGGCAAATTTCTTCAATAATTTTTACTGTCAAATTGCGACGATTATCTTTTAAATCACTTGCAAAATAAGCGTTTTCTACAACATTCAAGGCATATCTTGCGTCCCCTCTTGCAAGGTTGATGATAAAATCGATTGCACCGGTTTCACAATCCATAGGCAAATAATTTTTTGCCAAGTATGCAAACCCTTTTTTTATGATTTTGTCCATGCTTTCGTCGTTAATTGGATTTAGTCTGACAACTTGAACTCTTGATAAAAGAGCCGGAACAACTTGAAATGAAGGGTTTTCTGTTGTTGATCCTATCAAGAATACTGTTCCGTTTTCAAGGTGTGGCAAAAGAGCATCTTGTTGAGTTTTTGAATATCTGTGAATTTCGTCTATGAATAAAATTGTTTTTACGCCAGTTCGAAGTGCCGATTTTGCGTTTTCGACAGCGTCTTTAATATCTTTTACCCCTGATGTTACCGCCGAAATTTCTATAAAATTAGCGTTAGTCTTTGTGGCAATAAGTCTTGCGAGAGTTGTTTTTCCACACCCGGGAGTTCCCCAAAAAATCATTGAAAAAAGCCTGTTTGTCTTTAAAAGATTAAGAATGGGGCTATTTGGCGAAATAACATTACTTTGTCCTAAAAAATCTTCAAGAGTTTTTGGACGTAAAAGTTCTGCTAATGGAATTTGCTTGTTTTGATTTTCGAGTTCTGTAAATAAATTTGCCATAACAAAATTATAGCACATTAAGAGATAAAAGTGAAATTAAGCAAGTTTTGCGAAAAATTTCTACTTAAAATTTTCTATAAATCGTCTAATAAATTTTCATCAAGCAAGATATCATGCCCCATATTGTGCATCAAATCTAAGTATGCATCATAATAAACCTGCATATCACTTATGTATTCGTTCAAAATTTCTTGGTGCGAATTTTCTATAATAAATAAATTCAACAAAGACGTCTTCCCGTCGGTATAACGTTGTTCTGACATTTTTAAAATATTATCAGACTCTTTTAAAATAGCAGCGTAATATCCCATATTTTCTTTTGCATATTTAAAGTTGTTGTAATCTTCTTTTAACGCAAATTTCAATTTATTTTCAAACGAAACTCTATCGATTTTGGCTTTTTCCAAAACAATTTTAGCACGCTTAATCTCCGGTCTGTACGTATATAAAACCGGAATATCCAATGCTCCGCCAACATAAGCTCCGCCGTATCTTCCGTCACCAGAAAAAGCATACCCACCGATAACAGTAGCATCAGGAATAACTTTATGCTTTGCAACAGCAAGTTCTTGTTCAGATTTTTCAATATCATCGTATGCTATTTTTATAGAATAACTGTATTTCATCGCAACTTCTTCAATCGTAGCATATTCCGGCAACTGAATATCTAAAAGAGAAATATGTTCCTGAAATAATGAACTCTCCCTTGTATCGTACATCGTATTGAGGTCTTTAAGATTTAAAACTTTGTTAAATTGAAATTGTGCAGTAAGTAAATTCGCCTTAGCTTTATTCAAAGAAATCAACTGTTTTTTGTGTTTAATATCTGATTGAAGCTTTTCAACTTCATAATTAGGCGAATTTTTAGGTTTCGCCTCAGCAACTTGTTTCATTTTATTATAAAGCTGTTCACGTTGTTGTAAAATCTGTACAACCGACTTCATATAAACAACGTCAAAATAAGCACTCATAACTTCCAGTTTAAGATTGAGTTCTTCTTGGCGAATTTTATCTTGCAAAAGGTGTAAATTTGCGATTGCAGCTTTTTTGCGAACTCCACGCTTAGAAATTTCGATAGGTATTGCAAGTCCTGCTTGGCTCGCATTAGAACGCCCGATTGCCCCGATTAGCGTTGTAGATTGGATTTGCGGATTTTTTAAAGCGTTTGCCATTTTAATTTCTTGCTCTAAAATTCCGATTTCTTTTCTTTTAGCTTGTAATTCAAGGTTGTGCGAAAGTGCAAGACCAACTGCATCTGTTGCAGAAATTTTGACTATATCTGCATTTGCGGGTAATAATGTAATTATAAATACTACAAATAAAACTACAATCTTTTTCATCGAAAATATTATACAACAAAATTACGCTAAACGAGGTTGTCCTGAAACATTTATTAAAATATCAATAACTTTTGGCATTTGACATTTAAAAGAATAATGCCCGTTTCGCAAAGAGCATTGACTACAATCACATTTAATAGAATAGCACTCAATCGCTTGCTCTGTCCAGCTTTGCGTAATAGATGAAGAAATTTCTCCATCTGTTTGCGGAAAATATAAATCCGTTTCATTTTTCATAACTCACTCCTCAAAACACTTTTTAACCCACATTTATTTTAACGCATTTTGAAACAATTTTAATCCTACAAAAATATGAGAAAAATTCTCCTTCTCATAAATCAGAATTTCCTTTGAAAAATACGAGTTATTTTTTGAAATAATTTTGAAAAAGTTTTTAAATTATTTTTACGGACGCATATTTTTTGCAAATTTTAATCTTTGCTGAGTTGAAGGGTGTGTTGAAAAATATTGCAAAAACTCCGGTTCTTTTTCTTCTTTTTCCAGATATTTAAAGAATTCTATTGCGGCTGTATTGCGACCATAAATTTTGAAAAGCATTTGATTAGCATATTCATCGGCTCTTTTTTCTTGGGCACGAGAATACGTTAAAGCATTCATTTCAGAAATTCCTGTTATTGCGGCTCCCACATTGTTTTGATTATTAGAAAATACAGATGTTATTAATCCGACAATAATTTGTCTGCTTGCGTGTTTCAAGCAATCTCTGTGAGCATAGTGCCCGAGTTCATGCGCCAGCACAAATGTTAAAATTTCCTCATCATTGATTTTTTTCATAAGACCTTCCGTAAAATGAATAGATCCGTCAATTGCGATAAACGCATTGACTTCTTTCATCGGCTCAATTGAGATTGGAAAACTTGATTTGTTTTGTAAATTTTTGTCTTGTGCAATAATTCTCTGTTTAAGAGTTTCTAATTTTTCAAGCTGAGCTTCTGTTTCAGGATTTTTAGAATTTTTGAATTCGCTTTTACTTTGAATAGTTCTTTCTATTTGAGTAATCGTTTTATCGGGAAGTTTATCTATGATTAAATTTGAAATTGAATCTGCAAACAAATAAATCACAAAAAATATTGCGATGATACCTGTAATTAGAATTAAAAATTCAGTACCATCGTTAGTTTTTCCAACGTTAACGTTGTCTTCAACAATTTCTCTATATCTTTGTTCTAAATCACTATTTTTCATAAGTTATCGCTGTTCCATAGGCTATAATTGCACATTGAGGAACTGATTCTTGTGCATTATAAATATTATTAAGCATAACAGATTCAATACGAGTATTCACGATGCAATTTGCGAATTTCGCTTTTTCACGCATTCTCAAAATTGCTTCACGTCTGCCTCTGTCGATTACTGATTCTAATGATGTTAATCTTCCGCCAAAAATGTTCTTTAAACCCGCCGTAAAACTTTTAAAATAGTCGCCACTTATAACGCATTCACCTGTTACAAGTTCAACTCTTTTAATTTTTTTATTAATGCTCCACCCCTTAGAACCAAAGGTTATACAAGGTTTGCGGAAAAGAGCAATTTCACGTTGTTGGATTTTTTTAAAATGTCTTTTCTCAATAATCGAACCTGTTATAAATGTAAAAAACAAAATAACAAGTAGTAGTAATATATCACCCATAAACTATTCCTTTGGTTGAACTCTAACAGCTGTACCATAAGCGTAAACTTCGGCAGCACCAACTGTTACCGATGAAGTTGCGAAACGAACATTAACAATAGCATTAGCTCCCAATCTTGCAGCTTGTGACTGCATTCTCTGAATAGCTTCTTTGCGAGCTTCAACTAATAATTCGGTGTAACTCTTTAACTCACCACCAACCATATTTTTCAGGCCTGCCCCAAAATCCTTAATTGCGTTTTTAGCTCGAACAGTACTTCCTGTAACCAACCCATATTGCGCAATAATCGTCATTCCGGGAACAGTTTCGATATTTGTCATAATCATATTCATAACCTCCATTCGGATTATAAACACAATTTTGTTATTAAAAACCATTCATTTGAATGAAAAATAATAAAGCAGCTAGGAAGCTAGGAAGCGAGGCAGCTAAGTCCGTATCGGAAGAAGTTACTAAGTTACTAGGGCACTAAGGCACTAAGGTCGTATCGGGAATAGCTGCTATCAGTCGTCATTCTGAAAGCTTAGAAAAATAATGCGAGTAACGAGCATTAATTTTTCTTGCTAT
>CAKUZO010000064.1 GCA_934717895.1 uncultured Candidatus Melainabacteria bacterium
TCAATAATCTTTTTGATTTCAGTTGTATCGTAAGGGTTTACGAATTCTTCTTTTTCAACACCACATTCTTTTGCAAATGCTACCTGAGCTTCACATTGTTTTTTGATTTCAACTTGTGCGAATTCAACAGCGTTCATAATATCGTCTTCTGTAACGAATTTACAGCCGGCTTCAACCATGATAACTGAATCATGAGTACCAGCAACAACGATATCAAGATCTGATTTATCAGCTTGTTGGTGTGTTGGGTTAGCGATTAAGTTACCATTTTCATCTTTTGAAACTCTAACAGCACCGATAGGGCCCTCAAAAGGTGCACCTGACAACATCAAAGCACAAGAAGCACCTAACATTGCCAATGTATCAGGCTGGTTTTGTTGGTCGTAGCTGAATAGTTGAGCTACAATTTGTATATCATTTCTGTATCCTTTTGGGAAAAGCGGTCTGATAGGACGGTCAATAAGTCTTGAAACAAGGATTGCCTTGTCGCCAGCCTTACCTTCTGAACGATTGTAACCACCAGGGATACGTCCGATTGAAGACATTCTTTCTTCGTAATCAATTAGTAGAGGGAAAAAGTCTATTCCAACTCTCGGTTCTTTTGAAACACAGCAGTGAACAAATAACATTGTATCGCCACATCTTACTGTAACAGAACCATTTGCAGATTGAGCATATTTGCCGGTTTCAACAGTAACTGTTTTACCACCGATTTCCAACTCAAATTTCTTTGTTTCCGGTACCATAATTTTCCTTTCTTGCGGGAGTTAGAAACAATTACCCGCTTTGTGCTTTCGCACCTTTTAGTTATACACTTCCATTGTTCTCCTTAATTATACCCCAAACAAGAAAAAATGTATATTATGTTACTTTTTTTGACCTTTTTTATATTTTGTGTAAACAAGTTCATCTTTGCCACTAAAAATATTGTTCCAACTTGTTCCTCCCCAAAGTATATCAGTATTAGGTTTTACTTTATTTTTATAAACATGGAAATGATAAACATCACGCCCATATTGATTAGGACCTTTTACCCCGTTCATGTCCATTATGATATTTGCACAAATTGTTGAATAATAATCAAGAGTTTGAGGAGTGCCATCTGCATTATATTTCGTTTCTCCGGCAGAATTTGTAGCAACACCGGTATATCTTGTATTTTCACAACCTACTCCATTTGACGTAACACCAAATATCGTTCCATCAGCTAAAATAATTTTTGGATAGTACACAAAACTCTTGTCGTACACAGTTTCTCCGGCATTATTGTAAGTAGGTATTGCCGCTGCACATTGATAAAAGAATTGAGAACAACCTTTTTGTGAAGAGTTTAAACAAACCTGTGATCCATTAAAATACCTTGACAAATTTTCTACAACAGCATTAGATGACTGCCCTTTTGGAAACGTCAAAGAATTATCCCCAGGAGTTCCATTGTCTTGCGATGCAAGGGCTAAACCATTCTGAAATACTGAAAAAGCCTTCTTAGTCTGCTGAATTAAAACTTTATCTTGATACTTTGCAATTAAGCTTGGAATTGTGAGTGCCGCAACAACACCAATGATACCGAGGGTGATTAGAACTTCTGCTAATGTAAACGCTGCACATTTCAAAGTAAATAAGTGAATAGAAGAATGAGTGAATAAGTTCGTTTCGGTTAAACTATTCTTCTTTCCTTGCAACTGTGTTGAATTAGCAACGTAGGGCGGGTACCTACCCCGAAGGCTCTTTTTATAAACATTTTTACCTTTTTACCATTACTCATTCTTTTATTATAGCGCATTTTTATTTTTTGGCAATACAAAAACAGTATTTCAGATTTTTGCTTTTATCTTTGTCCATGCTAAAATAAATACACAGGAGAGAAAAAATGATAAAAGATTATTTTATAGAAAAGATTGAAAACGCGATAGAAAAAGCAACAAAAGCCGGCAAACTCGGCGCTATGACAGAATACAACAGAGGAAGCTTGGCAGTTGAACGCCCTAAGAATGCTGATTTTGGGGACTATGCAGTAAACGTTTCTTCACTTGCTCGTTTTGCAAGAATTGCACCACCACAAATAGCAAACGCAATTGTTGAATTTGTAGACCAAGAAGATAACCAATATTCAGTTGTTGCAGGATTTATCAACTTTAAAGCAGGTAAAAAACTTCTATCTGACCTTGTTGGAGAAATTTTTGAAAATCCAAAAGAATTTGGGAAACCTAAAAATGTAGAAACAGAAAAAATAATTCTTGAATACGTTTCTGCAAACCCGACAGGGCCTTTTCATATCGGCCATGGTCGTTGGGCTGCAATGGGTTCAGTGCTTGCAAACTTATTAAAATTCTATGGACACGATGTTTATCAAGAATTCTATATTAACGATGCCGGTTCTCAAATCCAAAAACTCGGCAACTCTCTTGCTATCAGAATTCGTCAAGAATTAGGTGACAATATTGATTTCCCGACAGATGAAGTTGAAAGAAAGAATTTCTACCCTGGGGACTATTTAATTCCGGTTGCGAAAAAGTATCTTGAAACTTATCCAGAAACAAGTTTGGCAACATTCCAACCACTTGCTGCTGAAACATTAAAACAAATTTGCGATTTTGCAAAAGCTTATGAAGAAAAAGTTCAACGTGACTTGTTAGACAAATTTAAAGTTCATTTTGACAATTTCTATTCTGAGCTCACACTTCACCAATCAGGAAAAGTTGAGGAATGCGTAAATAAACTTAAAGCTAGTGGGAAGATATACCAAAAAGACGGCGCTGACTGGTTCAAATCATCTGATTACGGCGACGATCAAGATAGAGTAATAAAAAAGGCAGACGGTTCAAATACTTACCTAACAGCTGATATTGCCTATCATATCGACAAATTACAACGTGGATTTGACAGAATGATTAACATTTGGGGCGCTGATCACCACGGTTATGTTGCTCGTGTTAAGGCATCTATCGAAGCTTTGGGTTACAATCCTGACAAGTTGGAAGTCTTACTCGGACAACTTGTAAACCTTGTTGTAAACGGGAATGAAGTCAGAATGGGCAAACGCAAAAACATGGTAACTCTTGAAGATTTGATTGATGAAGTTGGCGTTGATGCAACTCGTTTCTGGATGAGCATGAGAAATATCGACACAACTCTTGATTTTGATATCGAACTTGCAAAAACAAATACAGACGAAAACCCTGTATTCTACGTACAATATGCACATGCAAGAGCTTGTTCAATTTTAAGACATCTTGTTTCGGAAAAACTAAATACAGAAACAGGAGAAAAAACTCCTGCTCCTATGAATCAGGAAGAATTTGACAAACTTATTTCTGAATTCACACCAGAAATCGTTCTTCCGACATTGGATACTGCAAGAAAATTAATCTTGAAACTTGAAGAATACAAATCTGTAATTAAAAATTCAGCCGAAACAAGACAAGTTTACACGATTTGCAGATATGTTCAAGAGTTAGCTAGTGAATTCCATTCATTCTACAACGCAAACAGAGTAATCTCTGATGACAAAGAAATGATGAAAGCAAGAATTTCACTTGTTTGGGCGGTAAAAACGGTTCTTCACAACGCATTAGAAGATATTTTGGCAGTTACAGCTCCTGAAAGAATGTAGAAAAGGACAGCAAGAGAATAGCTGCTACTTATATCAATGAAAAAGGATTGTCAGTTGTTTATATATTATGAATTCTCATACCAAACAATTGACAATCCCTAAAAATCACGTTATAATTATAATGTTAGATATCAAGAGATGGGATTATATGATTAAGAAGATATTTTTAGGATTTACTCTTGCAGAGCTAATTGTTGCAATGGCTATTGTAGGTTCTGTTGCTGCAATTACATTACCACCATTAATTACAAACCATCAAAATAAAGTAATGCAAATAAGTTTACAAAAAGCCTATCGAGATTTGGAGAACAATTTAGAAGAACTTCAAGCGAACGACTACAAAAAAGGATTTTATCATTCAAAATTAGCAAGTACCGAGGGCGTTGCAGATTTTCTAGCCAAGTATTACAATCGAGATAGAGATTGCGGGAACGAGACTCAACCTTGTTTTGCTGCCACATACGCATCTATATATGCTCCGTCAACAGATGTTGAATTTTCTTGTGAAGACGGTATATCTGCTCAATTAAAAGATAGCACCGCGATTTGTATAATTCCTGCAACTCCTGCGCAAGAAGCGAAAGAGGCAAATCCGGATACGGGTGAAGAAGCGCAAGAGGCAAAAGACGCGGTTCCGGCAACAGTTTATATTGATGTAAATGCAAACGAACCTCCAAACATTGGTGGGCGTGATATGTTTAAATTTCAAATTACAAATTTTTCAATTGTTGATAATAGTGCCGAAACAAGCTGTACTACCTCAACAGTTGGAGCTGGGTGTTTAAATCATATTATAAACGACAATTGGAAAGTACGATATTAGAAAGGTAATATATGAAAATAATTAAAGCTTTTACATTAGCGGAAATAATAATCACGATGGGAATTGTTGGCGTAATTGCCGCCATGACTGTACCTGACTTGGTTAGCGATTATCAAAATAAAACCATGGCAGTTCAAATCCGAAAATTCTCCAATGACTTAAATGAGGCTGTTGATTTATATTTAACAGATAAAGGCAAAAATTCTTTAGCTTCAACTAATATATATTCTGATTTAACAGATTTTGTCAATAATAAATATTTTAGTCTAGCAAAATCTTGTCTTCCAGAAAAACCCGGTTGTTTTGCTAGTGAAAACTACTATTCTCTGGATCAAACCAAAAATTCCGCCTTTAAATGCTCCGGAAACTCTTATATATTATCAAACTCGGTCGCAATATGTCCAACCATAATAACAACAGAAACAACGATAAACAAACCAACGGGCGGAAAAATCACATATGTAACAAAAGAAATTCAAATAAATGTTGATATAAATGGCCCTGAACCACCAAATATTGGCGGACGTGATATGTTTAAATTAAGTATTACCGATACTGGGAAAATAGAAGATGATGTAGAATATGAAAGCTTAGTCGGGAAATTGCATTGTAAAGAACAACCATTGGGCGAATCTTGTTTTACGAAATTAAAAAACAATAATTACAAAATGGATTCTTCATATTATTAGACTTTTGGTCGCTTAATAATTCTTTAAAAAGAATTCAACACCCTCTTTGTTTGTAATATACTTGCACAAAGAGGGTGTATTATATGGAAAACAAAAATTTAGTAGTTGGTTGTGGATTGTCAGGAGCTGTAATTGCTAGATTGCTCGCAGATATTGGCGAAAAAGTTCTTGTCATTGACAAAAAAGACCATATTGCAGGTAACATTTATGACTATGTGGACGAAAACGGAATTTGTATTCACAAATACGGTTCGCACATTTTTCACACCAATAATGAAAAAGTTTGGAAATTTTTGAGCAAATTCACAAGCTTCAATACTTATATGCACAAAGTTATTGCATTAATCGACGGGATTGAAACAACTATTCCGTTCAATTTCAATACTCTTTATGACGTTTTCCCACAAACTCTTGCAAAGCGATTAGAAGAAAAACTGCTTGAAAAGTTTGAATATAACTCCAAAGTTCCAATTCTGGAATTTCAAAAACAAGACGACAAAGATTTGAAATTCTTGGCAGATTATGTTTACGAAAAAGTATTTTTGCACTACACCGCAAAACAATGGGGCAAAAATCCTGACGAAATCGATAGTGCTGTAACAGCCCGAGTTCCCGTCTACATAAGCAAAGATGACAGATATTTTCAGGACAAATACCAAGGAATTCCGCTAAACGGCTACACTAAAATGGTTGAAAAAATTCTCGACCACCCGAATATTGAAGTTAAACTAAACACTCCATATACAGCAATTGAGAATAGTGAGAATTTTGACAAAATATTTTATACAGGTTCAATAGACGAATTTTTCAACTACAAGTATGGCGAACTTCCATACCGCAGTGTGAATTTCAAATTCGAAACTTTCAACAGAGAATTTTTCCAATCTAATGCGGTTGTAAATTACCCTTGCAATTACGATTTCACAAGAATTCATGAATACAAATATTACTTAAACGACAAGTCTGAAAAAACCGTTATCGCAAAGGAGTATTCAGAATTCTACAAACGCGGGAAAAACGAACCATATTACCCGATTGTGAACGATGAAAATACAGAATTATACAAAAAATATGCCTCAGAGGTTCCGGAAAACGTTTATTTCTTAGGACGCCTCGGAGATTACAAATATTATGACATGGACAAAGCTGTCCAAAGAGCTATTGACTTATTTGAGGAGATTTCTAATGCCTAAAATCAGTGTTGTTGTACCGGTTTACAACGTAGAAAAATATTTAAAAGAATGTATCGAAAGCATCTTGAACCAAACACTTGATGACTTGGAAGTGATTTGTGTGAACGACGGTTCGACAGACAATTCACTTGATATTTTGAACGACTTTGCAAAGCAAGACAAACGAGTAATCGTCATAAACAAAGCAAATTCCGGTTACGGAAACACAATGAATATGGGCTTAAATGCGGCAACAGGTGAATATGTCGGAATTATTGAGTCTGATGATTTTGCAGACAAAAATATGTTTCAAGACCTCTATAAATTGGCAAAAGAGCACGATGCCGACATTGTAAAAGGCGACTGGTACAATTACTATTCTGTCAAAAACTTTGCTCGCAAAAATAACAGAATATCATCAGCCAAAGCTTTTAAACTAACTAACGCCAAAGAAGACAAAAGCCTTTTGAGAATTAACCCGTCAGTTTGGAGTGCAATTTACAAAAGAGAATTTTTGAACCAAAACAACATTAGATTTTTGGAAACTCCCGGAGCAAGCTACCAAGATTTAGGTTTCACATTCAAAGTCTTTGCAACAGCAGAACGTGTAATTCTAACCGACAAAGCATACTTGTATTACAGACAAGATAACATGAATTCCAGCGTCAAAAGCAAAACCAAAGTCTATTGTGTTTGCGACGAATACGCCGAAATCGACAGATTTTTAGACGAACGCCCTGACTTGAAAAAAGAGTTTAAAGTTCAAGAAGAAATCATCAGATATACGGCTTACGTAAGTTCTGCATTAAGAATTGACGACAGCTTTAAACCTGAATTCGTTGAAGTTTTTGCGAGACACTTCAAAACTGAATACGAAAATGGAACATTAACAGACGAATTTTTCAAAAAAATCCACAAAAACGAATTTTTGACACTAATTAATGATCAGAAAAAATACTTGAAAGTATTGAAAAACCTTGAATTCAGAAGAAAATTCAATCAAATTCGCAAAAATTTCTTATCGGTACATTTCAGAAACGGCAGATTAAATGTGACATTATTTGGAAAAGAGGTTATCTAAATGCCCAAAATCTCTGTAATAATTCCTGTTTATAATGTCGAAAAATACTTGGCAGAATGTCTTACAAGTGTAGTTAATCAGACATTCAAGGACATTGAAATAATCTGTGTAAACGACGGCTCAACCGACAATTCACCAATGATTTTGGAAGAATTTGCACAAAAAGATAGCCGTATCAAAATTATTAACCAAGAAAACCAAGGTATGTCTTGTGCACGAAATGCAGGACTTGCAGTTGCAACAGGGGAATATATCACATTCGTTGACAGCGACGACTATATAGAATTAAAAACTTACGAAACAATCTTTAATAGTTTAAAACAAACTCCGGATTTAATTTGTTTTGGGACAAATATCATTGAGCAAGAAATAAAAAGATTTGAACATAGAAATAAATACTATGATATTAAGTTTAGTGGCTTACAAAAAGCAACATGCAAGCATTTAAAAAACACAGATGTCGCAGCATGGAATAAAATATTTAAAGCCAGTATTATAAAAAAATATAATATAATCTTCCCAGCGAAACTACACTATGAAGATTATTCTTTTGTAAATAAATATTTTATCTGCTGCAAAGATGTATTTTATATAAAAGAGAAATTATATAATTACCGACGAAGACCAAATTCAATAATGGACAATGTTTTTAAAAACAAAAGCGAACGAATTTTAGATCATTTGATTATATTTAATGATTTTTTTAATTTCTGCAAAGATAATTGTTTTTTAGAAAGGAATAAAAATTACATAGAAATTAGTTTTTTATATTGTTTTGATTTTTGTATCCATTTTTTATCACCACAAGATTATGATAAAGTATTTGAGGTATCACAAAAAATTCTTAGATCAACTGAGATTGAATTCAGAAACAAAAGAATTAAAGCAATATTAAATAATAACAAAAAAATTGCGATTGATAAAACTTCTTTTTGGAACAAAATATTTTCTCTTCAAAACCAGACAAACAATGGCTACAAAGACAAGATTTTGACTCTTTTAGGACTACAAATCAAATTAAAATCAAAACCTATCTGGGAGCATAAACCCAAAGTACTTGTGCATTTGCACCTGTATTATCTTGACCAGTTAGATTATATGTTGAAAAAACTGAAAAACATTAATTCTTGTGACTGGGATTTGTTTGTCACAATGACTAAACAAGATGAACAAGCAATTCAAAAATTAAAAGGCTTTAAACCAGATGTTCACATAATTCAAGTAGAGGATAAAGGATTTGATATTTGGCCGTTTTTGCAAGTGCTAAATCTTGTTGATTTAGATAATTACGACGATATCTTAAAAATTCACACAAAAAAATATAGAAAGAAAAAAGATTTTTACGGCCGTGGAAATGCATGGAGAAATTATCTGATAGACGCCTTATTAGGCTCTCGCAAACAATTTCAAAAGAATATCCATTTGATGCAAATGGATAAATCCGTCGGATTAATCGGTTCAAGGGCGACATTAGCAACAATGGGCTGTTCGGAAAAAGATGATAGCATTTTGTTTGATGAAATGTGCCAGAACCATGGAATACCTATTTCCAAAGGACGATTTATCGCCGGAACAATGTTTTTAGTTCGTGCAAAATGTTTCCAAAGAATAAAAGATATGAATTTTAAATCCGAAGATTTTAACCACATTCAACAAACAAGTGGGAGAACAACAACTGCACACACATTAGAACGCTTACTATCAAGAATTGTAGAAGTTGAAGGATACAAAATTGCAACTGTTAGAAGTGCGAAATACAGTATTCTTTGCACAATCAAAATAATTTTGAGAACAATCTTTTCGATCAGCAATCTTCCTCGAAAAAGTGAAAACGAACCTAAAACGAAAGTTATCACAATTTTAGGGTTAAAATTTACGAAGGGGAAAAAATGATTATTATTCTTTGCAACACAAATTCACAAGAGAATGCCGAACTTATCGCCCAAACACTTGTCTCAGAAGAGCTTTGTGCTTGCGTAAATATAATTCCTAAAATCCAATCTATCTACAAGTGGCAGGGAAAAATCGAAAATGATACTGAATTTTTAATGCTTATCAAGACAAAAAACGAATTATTTGAACAAGTAAAAAATCGAATTTTGGAATTACACCCTTATGAAGTGCCGGAAGTTATCTCATTTGATATTACAAATGGCAACAAAGAGTATCTTGATTGGGTTTATCAAAATACGAGAAAATAACTCTTGTTTCATTATTGGACTAGTATCTTGAAATTACTTCTCGCTCGTAACTAGATTCTGAATAGCAAGAATATTATACCTTCTCTAAACGTTCAGGTTAATATTCTAAGCTTTCAGAATGACGATAACTATTGCACAAATTTAGAAAATCATTAAAATCGTAACTGTCACTACGGACTACGATCCGGAGTCTGTTATATGGCGCATCAACAGATTTGGACTGACAGCACTAATTAGTTCTCTTTTCTAACAGCAATACCTTTTTTCGTTGCTTCAATAACCTTCAAAATTGTATCGTCACAAAGAGCCAATTCCTCTTGAACTTCCGGCGATTGAGTTGCTCGCCATTCGTTCAAAGCATGCCTGAATTCATCGCCATCAACCAAACAATCACCTGTTCCAACAAATGGAGCATATTTTTCAGTAAACCATTTGTTGAACTCTGAATATTCTTCCGTAATCAAATCAGATACAATGCTCGCGTTGTTAAGGATTACACGTTCATCATCTTCAACCATTTGTTGCAATTTGTCAGACAAAATTTCACCGTCATCAATTGCCATTTTGCCTGTTTTAGCTCCCATGCCGGCAACTTTAACCATATATTCTGCAACATTTCGTGCGGACCGCATATCACAGC
>CAKUZO010000065.1 GCA_934717895.1 uncultured Candidatus Melainabacteria bacterium
CAACTGAGCTATTGCGGCATATTCTATTTAATTTTCTTTGGAGTTGGTAGAGCAAGCTCTACGTCAATTTGAACTCCGTTCCGTTGTCACTCCACTTGGGGAGCTATTGCGGCATATTCTATTTAATTATACATATTTGAGTTAAATAGAAAAGAAAACTATAAACTCAAAAAGTTTTTCAATTTGCGAGGCAACAAATATTCTTTGGAGTAAATGGAGTCAAATATTCAATTGCCACGTTTATAATTATACATACTGATTTTTTAGAGTCAAGAACTTTTTTTATTGTGCACTCGGAGCCACGTACAATGTGACGTTACGACCTTCCAATTGAGGCTTTTTCTCAATAACGACAGGCATGTTTTCCATGTCTTTCATAAATTTGTTAGCCAAGTCAAAAGCTAGGTTTGAGTGTTGCATTTCTCGCCCTCTAAGCATAACGACGATTTTTACCTTGTTCCCTTGTGCGATGAACTTTTCTAAACTCTTTATTCTGACTTGATAGTCATGCGTATCGATTTTGTAACGAATTTTGATTTCTTTAACATCGACTGTGTGTTGCTTTTTCTTTGCTTCTTTGGCTTTCTTTTCTAATTCGTATTTATATTTTCCGTAATTCAAAATTTTCGCAACCGGGGGTTCTTGGTTCGGATTTATTAAAACTAGGTCTAAATCTGCGTCATAAGCCATTTGTAGAGCTTTTGATGTCGCTATAACTCCTAAGTTATCACCATTTTGATCAATTAATCTCACTTCTCGTGAGCGAATTCTTTCGTTCATAATCGCTTGGTTGTTACGATTGTTTCTGTTGTCGTTGTATGCTATTGTTTTATCTCCTATGTTAGTCTTTACATCTGTTATACTAGCACAAAAGAACTTTTTTCGCACATTTTAACAAATAAAAAAATTGTAACAAAGTGTAAAGTTGAATTTTTTACGGTAAAAACTCGCTCATGTCTTGCGATTTGCCGATTTCTTACTAATAAGTCTGTTAAAGTTTTTGGGAAATTAATCCGTTATATAATTTGTGAACAACGGGACATAAAAATAAGGAGTTATGTATGGCGGACTTGAAAGAAGAAAACAATGTTACAGAGGTCTTTTTAGACTTGAACAATGGAGAATATTTGCAATTTGATATGACTCTTCCATTGCAAATTTTATTTGATGACGTTATGAATTTTGTATCAAAAACAGATTTAGATTGATTTAACTAACCTACTACTACTTTTATTTTTTTACAGAGCCGATTATTATTTAATTCGACTCTTTTTTGTTACAATATATAGTAAAATGTGGATTTTCATGTAATAATATAGTTATTAAAATTGTTGTGAAGAGGGATATTTATGAATAAATTTCTAAAAATAGCATGTGTATTAACTCTGGGATTTGCCTCGGTAACTCCTTGTTTTGCAGGATTTAAAGAACATTTTGATCTTGGGCAGCAGTACCTGTCAAATTATCAATACTCAGGTGCAATTACAGAGTTTAAGAGTGCGTTAAAAATAAATTATTTAGATAATTCTGCAAGAATAGGGCTTGTAAATTCATACTTAGCTCGTGGAACTTATTATGCAAACAATGATAAAGACTACAAAAAAGCCGCTGACGACTACCGTGCAGCTCTTTTTTACCTAGTGTATTATCCGACTGCTAATCAAGTAAAAAACTCTTCTCAGGCAATTGTTCAGGTATCATCAAATCTTAATCAGTGTTTGAATGAAATAAACTTTGATACATCAGCTCAAAATCGTTTTAATACAGCCAAACAGCTTCGTGCTGAGGGGAATTTTGCTGCGGCTGCTTATGAGTTTAATCAAGCTTTGTCAGATACAAGTTTGTTGAAAGAAAGTTTTCAGCAGACAGGCGACATTATGAAACTTCTCGGGAATGATAATAAAGCAGTTGAATTTTATAGAAAAGCAGTTTCTGTCGCGCCGAATGATATACAATTGCGACTTTCTTATGCTAATATGTTGGACAAACTTGGGCAAGAAGAAGCTGCTGTCGAGGAGTACAATTTTATTTTGTCAAAAACCTCAGATGACAAAGACATTTTATACTCATTGGAAAGAATTTATAAGAGAAAATTAGAAGATTCTCCAAACGATGCGTCTATAACAGCCAACCTCGGTGCAATAATGCAGAAGGAAGGTAATTTTGATGAAGCATTAAGATATTACTCGAAATCGGAATACTTGGATCCTTCAAATACAAATACCAGATTGAATACCGGAACTTTGTATCAGCAAAAAGGTGATTACAAGACTGCAATTGCAGCTTACGATTCTATCTTGATTACAAATCCGGATAATGTTCAGGCAAATTTGTACAAGGCGCAATCTCTTTCGTCTATGGGTGATAAAAAAGGTGCATTAGAGCTTTACAAAAAGGTTATGGCTCTTGAACCTGATAATGATGCGGCACGAGATAGTGTAATTGATATGTTGAAAAGTACAATGACAGTTGCACAGTTTGCAGATTATGTAAAGAAAAACAATCCTGATAATGCTGCTGATTTGCTGTATAGTTACGCTTTGGACTTGCATAAGCAAAATAAACTTTCTGATGCGATAAATTTATATGGAGAAGTTATAAGGTTAAATTCAACAAATTCTGAGGCTTATGTAAATTTGGCGATTGCACAAGGGCAGGAGAAAAATTATGGTGCAGCTTTGGAAACATTAAATGCTGCAAAAATGAAATTTTCAAATAATTCTCAAATTGCAGATGCGGAAAAATCTATTAAAGCCCAAGCAACAGATGAAAAGTTAGAGCTTGCTTCAAATTATTACAATAATAAAGATTACCAAAATGCGATTAATGAATACTTGAAAATTACGCCGGCGACAGCAGATACTATGCTTGGAGTTGCGTCAGCTTATCAAAATTTAAATAATACAGAAAAAGCGATTGAATATTATAAACAGGCATTAAATTTAGCTCCGACGAATTCTGACATTGCTTTTTATATCGCGTCTTTGTATGCGGATAAAGAGGATATGGAGAATGCAAAAACTTTTGCAGAAAAATCGCTTGCATTAAATAAAACGAATAAACAAGCTCAGGATTTACTAAAAAGTATAGCGGATAATGTTGAAGCTCAAAATTTAGACAAAGCTATTGCTCTTTTTGATGGTGAAAAATATAATGAGAGTTTGGTTTTGTTAAATCAAATATTATCTAAAAACGCTAAAAATACTTATGCTTTGTATTATCGTGGAATGATTTATGATACTCAGAAAAAATATAATGAAGCGATTGCTGATTATAAAAAAGCTATATTGAGTAATCCTGACTTAGCGATTGTCAATTACTTAATTGGTGTTGATTATGATATGTTGGAACAGTATAAAAATGCAATGTCTTACTATAAGGCTTTTACTGCAACATATTCAGAGGACGACGATTATTCAAAATATGCAAAAACAAGAATTGGTGAGTTAGCCCCTTATGTCAAATAGTAAAGTTTTAACATTAATACAATCAAGAGTTTCCCTTGCTCCGATGGCAGGAATTACAGATTATGTCTTGCGTACGCTTGTCCGCAAGTATTCAAAAAACGCGCTTTTGACAACAGAGATGATAAGTTCTGAATATTTGGCTCAAACTATTAATGGACGAAGTGGTGTTGAAATTTTGAAACGAGATGAAAATCATTCTCCGATTTCGTACCAAATCAGTGGACATAAACCTGAAATGATGCGGAAGGCTGCTGAGTTTTTAACACAATATGCTGATATGATTGATATAAATATGGGCTGTCCAGTAAAAAAAGTTGTTGGCGGACAAGACGGTGCTGCATTAATGCGAACTCCTGAATTGGCGGCGGATTTGGTACGTGCTGTAAAAGATGGTACAGATAAACCTGTAAGTGTGAAATTCCGTCTTGGTTATACAGCAAGTGAAATGAATTATGTTGAGTTTGGACAGGCAATGCAAGATGCCGGTGCGGAATTTATTACAATCCATGGACGGACTCGCTCTCAAATGTATACAGGACATGCTGATTGGGCAAAAATAAAAGCCTTAAAAGAAAATGTCGACATACCGGTTTTTGCAAACGGAGATATTACATCAATTGAAGACGCTATTGAGTGTTTGGAACTGTCTTGTGCAGACGGGGTTGCAATCGGACGTGGAGCAATTGGGGATCCGACCTTGATTGCGAGAATTGAACATTATTTGAAAACAGGAGAAAAACTTCCTATTCCGCCACTTGAAGAACGAGTTGAGATGTTGAAATTTCATCTTGATGAAGAGATAAAATTACGAGGAGAAAATGTCGCAATAAAATTTATGCGAAAATTTTATCCGTATTACTTAGCCGGATTTAAAAATGCAAAAGTTCTTCGCTCAAAACTTGTTCTTGAAGAAGATTATAACAAAATTATTGAACTTTTGGCACTAACAAAAACTGTTGTTTAAGTAATTACGAAGTCGTCACTCTGTGAATGAGTTTTTTGAACCGAAAGAACCTAGCTAATATTTACAAATAAAATATTTGTAATAGATTAATTACTTAACCTGATTTCTACCGTTATTCTTGGCTTCGTATAATTTTTTGTCGGCTGCTTCGATGATTTTTTGAGCGGTATCTCCATCAAACGGGAATGTTGCAACTCCAAGACTTATTGTAACTCCTGTTTCTTTGTCTCCAATAAGTTTGAATTTTTTCTCAGCAACTCGGTTGCAAATTTTTTGAGCAGTTGTAAAAGCTTCGTCTTTTATTGTGTTTGGTAAAATTATACTCATTTCTTCGCCACCATATCTGCAAACAATATCAGTGGAACGAACATTTTTCTTTAATGTTTGTGCAACTTGGCGTAAAACAGCATCACCTGATTGGTGTCCGAATGTGTCGTTAAATTTTTTGAAGAAATCAATATCTATTATAATTAGTGAAAAATTAGTGCTGTAACGTTTTGCTTGTTCAACTTGCATTCTGATTTGTTCTTGAAAATATCTGTGGTTATAAAGTTCTGTCAAACCATCAGTAGTCGCCAATTTATATTGTTGCTCAAAATCTCTTGATTTAACCAAGTATTTTCCGATATATGCAAGAGTAAATGCTGCAATTGAAAAAATTAGCGGATAAATTAATTCCAACCATAAGTTTTCAAATCTTAAAGCATAATATGAAATCAAAATATAGATAAAATATGTAGATAAAGACATCATAGATGCCGTAAATGCAGAATTTACGCGACTTACAACAGATGCAATCAATAATGCCAAAAGCAAACTAAGTGCAATTGTGTAGCCTCTGTCAACTTTTTTGATAAAATTATTATCAATAATGTTGTTTAAATATGTGGCTTGAACTTCTACGCCAGGGAAAATTTTATCTGTTGGGACGGTTTTGATATCGAATAGGCTTGATGCCGTTGTTCCAAAGTATATAATTTTGTTAGAAAAATCGTAATCAAGTTCTGTTCTTTCGCCATTTACAGCTTTAATTAGCTTGTATATCGGAATATAAGTGTAAGTGCCTGCCGGGCCGTACCAGTTTAAAATCGCACTGCCGTCTTTATCAATAAAGATTTTTCGCTCAGAGTTAATCACAAAATCGGAGTGTTTGTCGATTTCAAAAGAATTCTGAGTTTCTCCAAGATAATCAAGTCCGACTTTCAGAGCCAGTTGTGGGTAAAAATCGTTTTTATATTTAATGATAACGGGCATTTTTCTTAAAATTCCGTCGTCAGAGCGAGAAACATTTATTATACCTAGATTTGAAGTTGCGTCAATTATGCCCTGTAATATTTTTCGACAGTTCGTGTAAGTCAATTCCGAAAAATCTGTTTTTGAATTATTGGTTATGTTAAAAGTTAGTTTTGATGGTAGTTGTGGCGGTGTTCTCAAATCTTCTGATTGGTTATCAAAATTCATTGATGTGTATAAATTTTTGTATTTTTTAAAAGTGTTTATTAATGCTGCATCTGCGTCGTTTGAGCTCTTTAAAGATTTAACAAACATAAGGTCAAACACAATTGAGCGAGGGCTTTGTTTTTCTAAATAATTTACGATTTTGGCATAAGTATCTCTTGGAAGTGGCCATTCTCCGTAATTATCCAGTATGTATTCGTAACTGGCGTCATCAATTGCAACAATAACAATATCTTGACTAGGCTTTTTGGTACCTTGATTAATTAATATTGTTTGTCTTAAATCGAATGTTCTGTTTTCAACAGTATCAATAAAATATTTTAAATTAGCATTTTTTAAAATAAAAAACGAAAAAACTGCAAAAATAACCAAACAAAATGTATATAAAATCTTCTTAAACATAGCCCTCAATCTTCTAACTTAACATATTTATAAATAAGTATAGTAAAATTGAGAGAATTTTGCAAGGTGATTTAAGAATTTGTAGACAAACTTTTTACGATTTCGCGGTTGCTGATATTTTTTAAGATAAATTGTTTTTCAAGGATAAAGTTATTAACTTTTAAAATTTCTGTTGAATATGACAATTCTTCTGGATTTTGTAAATATCTTAGCAAACATTGTTCGTGTAAATTCATCTCTCACCTATATAAAAAATTTAAATAACTTATACATTATGACAATATTAAGAAAAATTAACATCAAACAAATGCATGAGATTTATTTAAACTTGCACTTTTTTTATTTCTGTTGTATCATATATATAGTCGAATTATTAAAATCAAGTTTGGAATCTTGAGAAAAGAAAGAGGTAAATAATGAAAAAAGGAATTCACCCTGATTATAAGAAAACAGTTATCAAATGCGTATGCGGTAACGAAATCGAAACAGGATCAATCAATGATAACATTACAGTTGAAATTTGTAACAACTGTCACCCATTCTACACTGGGCAACAAAAAATTCTTGACTCAGAAGGTCGTGTAGAAAGATTTAACAAACGTTACGGTAAAAAAGCGTAAGCGTTTGTCTTATCGATTAGATTTATCGATGGGAGATAATGTTAGAAAAAATTTACAATTATACCACTCTTCTTATGAAGGTGGTATAATTTTTTTATAATGATGTTTGCGTTTAAATTAAGGAAGGAATTATGGAAAATAATAATAAACCGGTAGTACATTTGATTTCTAAACCGGATAATATGTTAAAAGTTGTTTATACGGCTTGTAGAACTTGTTATAGTGCTGATACACCGTTTAATATTTATGAAAGTACAGATGACAAGGAAAAGATGCTAAATCTGATAGAAAAAGTAATTTCATCAGGGCATTACTCAACAATTGAACATATTCAGGTTAGTTTTGCAATATCGAATGTTTCAAGGGCTTGTACTCACCAATTGGTGCGTCATCGTCACATGTCTTTTTCTCAAAAATCTCAAAGATATGTTAAAGAAAAAGGGCAGTTTGATTTTATAATTCCTCCAACTATTGAGAAAAATCCAGAATTAAAAGAAAAATTTGTTCAATTTATGGGCAAAATCTCTGAACAGTATCAAGAATTTGTCGATGCAGGAATTCCGGCGGAAGATGCTCGTTTCGTGTTGCCGAATGCAGCTGCAAGCTCACTTGTTACAAGTTTGAATTTGCGAGAAATGATTCATTTGGCAAATCTAAGACTTTGCACTCGTGCTCAATATGAGATTAGAACAATGGTGAAAATGATGTGCGACGAGCTAATCAAGGTTGAGCCTTGGTTGAAGCCGTATCTTGTTCCAAAGTGCGAAAGACTGGGTTTTTGTGATGAGGCAAAAGGTTGCGGACGTAAACCCAAGATGGAGGGAATGTAGAATAGTTTCAACGAGGCAGTAGTGACAAATTGCAAAAATTCATTTTGTAATGCAACATTCACTACTCATCGCTCACTATTCCCTAACGCCATGTTTATACTCAACCCGATAATCATATCAGTAATACTTCTTTGTGTACTTTGTCTTTGCAGAGTCAATGTTTTGTTGGCACTGCTTGTGTCTGCTATTGTTGCCGGAAAAGTTGCCGGCATGCACGCAGGTCAGATTATGGACGTATTTATTAACGGCATGGGGCAAAACAGCGAAACAGCTTTAAGTTACATTTTGCTTGGGACTTTTGCTGCTGCAATGGCACATACAGGGCTTGCAGATGTTTTGGCAAAGCGAATTACTTTATTGATAAAGAATAATAAATTCATGTTGCTTTTGGTGTTGACTTTGCTGGCATGTGCTTCGCAAAACCTTATCCCTGTGCATATTGCATTTATTCCTGTTATAATTCCGCCACTAATTCATCTTATGAATAAGTTGAAATTGGATAGACGCGCTGTTGCTTGTGCGTTGGCTTTTGGGTTGGTAACTCCATATATCGTGTTTCCGGCGGGTTTTGGGTTGATTTTTCAACGATTATTGGCAGATAATATGACGGCAAACGGTATGCCTGTAACTGTAAATGATGTTTGGAAATCCGTTTGGATTTTGGGGGTTGGACTATTATGCGGACTTTTATGGGCTGTATTTGTATCTTACAGAAAACCAAGAGAGTATGAAAATATCCAATTCAGAGAAGAACGTCGTCGTTCACTTAGATTTACGGGAAGTCACTATATAACTTTATTTGCTGCTGTTGCGACATTGGGAGTTCAGCTTTGGACAAAATCTTTGCCACTTGGAGCTTTGATTGGATTGACGATAATTTTTGGAACTCGTGCAATAGATCCTGAAAAAATGGATATTTTAATAAACGAAGGCATCGGACTTATGGGGTATGTTGCTTTTGTAATGCTTGTAGCGGCAGGTTTTGCAGGAGTTTTGCAATCTACTGGCTCAATTGACAGTTTGGTAAACGGGTTAATTCCATTTATGATGGGTTCAAAGCTTTTGGCTGCATTTTTAATGCTTGTTGTTGGATTGTTTATAACGATAGGAATTGGTACGTCTTTTGGTACAATCCCGATTTTAGCAGTCCTTTTTGTGCCAATATTCATTCATTTAGGTTTTAATCCATTGGAAGCAATTGCAGTATTTGCGGCTGCTGCTGCGTTGGGTGATGCCGGTTCCCCTGCTTCCGGAACAACTCTTGGCCCAACACAAGGATTAAATATTGATGGACAACATGAACATATAAAAGATACCTGTATTCCAACATTTTTGCACTACAACATTCCGTTGATTTTATTTGCATTGTTGGCAGTAATTTTGTTTTAATTTATACGGATACATTCCAGAAATTAAATTAGTTTTTAAATAGATCAATAAATTCAATTTTGAAAAAATTTGCAATTGCAATAAGTTTATCTAGCGAAGGAATAATCCTATCATTTTCGACTTTGCTAATATACGAAGCGTCGCACCCCAAAAGCTCGGATAACTGCTTACTGGAACAACCATAACGCTTTTTAAGTTTTTTTAGGTTAGCTTTGAAATTTTTCAAAATATCTTCGTTCATTAAATAATTATCGCTTATAATTTATATAAATAATGGATTTATAATCCATTATTTGTGGTATTATTTATAATAAAAATCCGAGGTTCCTATTAGGTACCTCGGATTTTCTTTTTAGCTAATTCGCTTATTTAAGCAATTCACCAACTGCTTTGAATACTGACATACGAGTTGCAGCGTCTTTTTCTGCTTTTTCGTATAGAGCTTCAGCTTCAGAAGGGTTAGTTTTCATCAATGATTTATAACGACCTTCTGATTTGATGAATTCTTGGAAGCTTCCTTTCGGATCTTTTGCGTCCCAAGTGAATGGAGCTTCTGGGTTTTCCGGATTGTATCTGTACAATGGGAAGTAACCAGCTTCAACTGCACGTTTTTGTTCAGTTTGAGTTTTGCTCATATCGATACCATGTGCGATACAAGGTGCATAAGCGAAGATGATTGATGGTCCATCGTAAGCTTCTGCTTCTTGGAATGCTTTAAGAGTTTGACCTCTATCAGCACCCAATGCAACTGATGCAACATATACATAACCATAAGACATGCTCATCAA
>CAKUZO010000066.1 GCA_934717895.1 uncultured Candidatus Melainabacteria bacterium
ACTATGAACAAGATTATTGGGCAGGAGCCGTAAAACAATGTGGTGGAGTATCTAAAATGCCAACAATGGCAGACTTAGGTAAACTAGCAACAGATCTCTACAAAGGCAACCCATCAGTTGGAGCTACGCAAGCTATATACGGTGGTCTAACCTTAGACACCTCAAAAGCATCATCTCTGGGTTTTGGTAATTCTGAGTTCTACGTTTGGTCGGGAGAGGAGTACGATAGATACTACGCGTCCTACCGCGTCTTCTACCAGTCGCGCACGGATTGGAACAGCACCTACCGCCACCACAGCAACTATCAGGCGGTGTGCTCAGGTGATTGATTCAATCATTTCATAATTTAATCATTTAGCGTATGCGTAATTTGATAATACAAGCAGGTAGGGCGGGATAGATATCCCGCCCTACTTTTGCTTATCGCCTTTACGTCTTATCGTCTTAACGACTTTTATTTCCGATACGGACTTATCGTCTTATCGACCTATCGACCTATCGTCTTTTATTTCTGATACGACCTTAGCAGGTTGGTCGGGGTGCCCACCACGTCATCATTAATTAAATAGCAAAAAAAAGGTGAAAGCTTTTGCAATCACCTGATTTATAGCAAATGAAAGGAGCTGCTATAAAGATCTTGTATTCATTAATCTTTTCAATTCGTCAGGTCTTGATGATTTGGATAAAGCATCTTCCATTGTAACAAGCCTTTGGTTATAAAGGTTTGCAAGAGCCATTTCAAGTGTTTGCATTCCCAAACCTTGGTTCATTTGAATTGTTGAGTAAATTTGTGCTGCTTTGGCTTCTCGAATAAGGTTTGCAATGGCTGGTGTTACAAGCATTATTTCCTGAGCCATTACACGACCTTTTTTAGTGCCGTCCGGTTGAACTTTTTGCAACAATGTTTGGGCAAATACTGCAACAAGTGAGTTTGCAAGCTGTACACGGATTTGTTGTTGTTGCCCTTCCGGAAATACGTCGATAATACGGTCAATTGTTTGTGCAGCAGAAGATGTGTGCAATGTTCCGAATACCAAGTGCCCTGTTTCGGCTGCTGTCAAAGCCAACGCAATTGTTTCGTGGTCACGCATCTCACCTACAAGTATGATATCAGGGTCTTCACGAAGAGCTGATTTCAATGCGTTTGCAAATGATCTTGTATCCATTCCGAGTTCACGTTGGTGAACTATACTTTGTTTTGAGGTGTGAACAAATTCTATCGGGTCCTCAATTGTCAAAATGTGCTCAGCTCTGTTTGTGTTAATATAGTCAATCATTGCCGCAAGAGTTGTAGATTTACCTGAACCAGTCGGACCTGTTACAAGAATAAGTCCTCTTGGTTTGTCAGCTGTCTTTCGGACAATTTCAGGAAGCCCAAGTTTATCGAACGATGGAACAATAGATGTAATTGTTCTGAATGCGGCAGCGTAATTCCCTTTGTCTTTGTAGAAGTTAACCCTGAAACGGCTTAGACCTTCAATACCGTAAGAAAAGTCAAGTTCCCAATTTTGTTCCAAAGTACGTCTTTGTTCATTTGACAACATTGGAAAAAGCAATGTCTCTACGTCATCTGGGCTAAGAGGTGGCATATCATATCTTTTTAGTGTTCCGTCAATACGTGCCGCAGGAGGTAGGTTCGCCGAAATGTGTAGGTCAGAGCCTCCGTCTGCAACAAGTTTTTCTAATAATTCTTCTATAAGCATTCTCTAATTATCCTTCCTGAAAATTTGTAAAAGCATCTTCTTCTTTGGCTGCAATTTCTATCAGTGCATAAGTCATATATGCTCCAAGAGCAACTGCTTTGGGATCAAGATTTGTTTTTGTAGCTGCTTCAATTATGGCAGAATTGATTTCCGGATTTTCGTCCTTTATGTAGTGAATCATTTTTTTTCGCCACGATGGCATGTCTTTGAATATTTCGCTGAATGCTTCAGCTGCATTTTCTTCCGATACTATTGGTAACATGATAGTCCTTACAATTTTTTTTATATTATATAAGAAAATTTAAGATTAGTCTACAAAAAAAATTTAAATTCGTATATTTGGGGTATAATTTCTTTATGAGATTAAGGGATTTAAAGTTGATAAATTATAGGAATTGCAAGGAGTTGGAACTCAATTTAGAGTCTGAAAAAATTCTTATAATTGGAAAAAATGCACAAGGGAAAACAAATATTCTCGAAAGCATCTATTTTTTGTCAACTTTGAAAACTCCAAGAACCTCTAATAATATTGAATTAATTAATTTTGATGCTGAAAAAGCAGAAATTAATTGCAATATGTTGAAGGCTGAAACTGATGTGGAGTTGGATTATACCTATTCTCGTGAAAAAAAACGTGAACTTGCAATAAATAAGGTTAAGACGACTCCAAAAAATTTTAAGTCGGTCTTGAAGACGGTTTTATTTTCGACGGCAGATTTGCTTTTGTTGCGAGGAAATCCTTCTGACAGAAGAGATTGGTTAGACAGAGCTATTGCTCAAATTTATCCGGCCTATGATGATAGACTTTCGAAATATGATAAAATTCGAATTCAAAAAAATAATCTTTTGAAGGATTATTTAAAGACAGGAAATCTCAATGAAACTTTGCTTGATGTTTATAATGAACAGCTTGTTATTGCCGGAAGTAATATAATTTATCTGAGGATAAAGTTTTTGAAAGAAATTGAACGTATCGCTTCTGAAAAACATCATATTATAAGCGAAACGGAAGAATTGAAAATTAATTATGACTGTTCGTTTTTGAATGGTGAAACAGAATTAGAGGCGATTGCAAGTGCTTTTCACAAGTCCTTAGAGGAGCGAAAAATCGAAGAAACTCGCCGAGGACAAGCCTGTGTCGGGCCGCACCGTGATGATATTATTTTTTATATAAATGGCAATGAGGCGACGAAATTTGCATCACAAGGGCAGCAGAGAACAGTTGTTTTGGCGTTAAAACTTTCCGAACTTGATATTATTACTGCAAAAACAGGTGATGAGCCGATTTTACTTTTGGACGATGTTTTGGCAGAATTAGATGACTTGCGCCAGAATTATTTGTTGAAATCGATTTCTGAAAATACTCAAACTATAATAACTTCCGTTGATACTGTGCTTTTTGAAGATGCGTTTTTGAAAGATGTGAAGATTTATAAAATTGAAAATGGCGAAATTGTAAGATAAAAAATAAGACGGGATATTTGTCCCGTCATTATTTTTATTTTTTTATGATTGTTTCAGTAGTTAAGATAAAAACAATTATATTCTTATCTAAATGCTTGCTATATATAGTTCTAAATCGTTTTCGGAGGTTAATTCCGTCGTTGCAACAAGTACTTTGTTTTCATCTAATTTTAAACCACCCAAAATCCCGTTTGCCTTTAATTTTTCAAGGAATTTGTCGGAATTTGAAACTTCAATAACAAATTCGTTATAGAAATTTTTGTTAAGTGTTTTAATTCCCTTTTCGGCAAGCTTTTCTGACAGCTTATGAGCCATTTTAGTTGACAAATAGCTTGCTTGACGGAAACCTTTTTCACCCATAACAGTCAAATACAAAGTTGCACAAAGTCCGACAAGAGCCTGATTTGAACAAATATTACTTGTTGCTTTTTCTCGTTTAATATGTTGTTCACGAGTTTGAATTGTCAAGCAGTAAGCAGGGTTGCCATCTGCATCAACTGTTCTGCCGGCAAGACGTCCGGGAATTTGTCGCATAAATTTTTCACGACAAGCAATAAATCCGGCATGTGGCCCGCCAAACTCCATCGGAATTCCAAGGGTTTGAATATCTCCGACAACAATATCGGCACATTCAGGCGGATTTAAAATTCCAAGAGATGAAATATCTACACAAACTACCAACAAACATTCCGGTTTTTGAATTTCAGAAATTTCGCCGTAAAAATCAGGATTTTGAACTAAAACGCAAGCATAATCCGCAGTATTTTCAGGCATTTTTCCAAAAAATTCAAGCTCAATTTCGTTAGCCCAGCAATATGTTTTAATTACATCAATATACTCCGGATTTAGTTTTTCAGATACAAGAACTTTATTTTTCTTAGAGATTCTAACTGCCATCAATAGACTTTCTGCACAAGCTGTTGCGGCATCATACATTGTTGCGTTAGAAATATCCATGCTTGTAATTCTGCAAATCATTGTTTGGAATTCGTACATAACTTGAAGTGTACCTTGCGAAATTTCAGGCTGATATGGCGTATAAGCTGTCAAAAACTCAAAGCGGTTCGCTACTTGCGAAATGCAAGCCGGCACAAACTTATTGTAAGTTCCTGCTCCCAAAAACGAAATGTAATCAGTGTTATTCTTTTTGGCAAGCGATTTTACGGAGCGCTGAGTTTCTGCTTCACTCAAAGCTTTGTCCAAATCTAACTCACTCATTCTGGCTTTTTCAGGAATTTGTTTAAACAAGTCCTCAATACTTGCTACACCAATGCTTTTCAACATTTCTTGTTTTACTTCGTCGTTATGTACTAAAAAATTTTTCATGTTTTATTATTCCAATTCTTCTTTGTAATCTTCGTATTCCAAAAGGTCTTTTGTTTCTGCTGTAACATCACCGGTCGCTTCTACTTTAACCAACCAACCTTTTTCATAGCTGTCTTCATTCAAAATTTCAGGGGAATCAACAGCTTCTTCATTGATTGCTAGAATTTTTCCGCTAATCGGCATATAGATTTCTGATGCAGCTTTAACGGATTCGATTGTCGCAAAAGTTTCGCCTTTTTTAAATTCAGCATCAACTTCCGGCAATTCAAGAAAAACGATATCTCCCAACTGTTCAACCGCATAATCAGTCAAACCGATAGTGAAAGTGTTATCTCCATTATCCAACAAGAATTCGTGAGATTTTGAACATAGAATTTTTTCTGTAATACTCATTAATTTCTCCTTTAAATTTTATATATTATAATTTTATCTTATTTCTTTTTGAAACAAAAGGTCTTTTTACAACTTCTGCATCGTGTAATTTTTCTCTTATCATAACCTGAACAGTGCTACCTGTGCAAATATCTTTATCATTTTTTACATAAGCAAGTGCAATATTTGCTCCAAGCATTGGCGAAGGAGCTCCACTTGTAATAACTCCAACCTTTTCGCCATCTTTATAAACTTCATATTCGTGTCTTGCGATAGATTTGTCAAGCATTTTTAAGCCGACAAGTTTCTTTTCCACCCCGTTTTTAATTTGGTTCATTATAACTTCTTTCCCGTTATAATCAGCTTCTTTGTCTTTTGGAACAGACCAGCTTAAACCTGCTTCAATTGGAGTAGTGTTTTCGTCTAAATCGTTGCCATACAAATGAAGTGCAGCTTCCAATCTCAAAGTGTCACGAGCCCCTAAACCGATTGGTTTTATACCGAATTCTGCACCTTCTTCCAAAATTTTATCCCACAAAAATTCTGAATATTTGTTTTCAACAAGAATTTCATAACCGTCCTCGCCCGTATAACCTGTACGAGAAGCTAAAACCTTTATGCCTGCAATCTTTGCGGGCTTTATAGTGAAAGATTCTTGTTGAGTATTAAGTCCCATTTTACGTAATAATTTATCCGCCAAAGGCCCTTGAACAGCCAATAAAGAATAATTATGAGATTGGTTATCGATTTTTACATCAAAATCTTTGCTGTTACGAACAAGCCAGTTCAAATCTTCGTCAATCCTTGATGCGTTACAAATTACAAGATATTCAAGAATGCCAAGTTTATAAATAATTAAATCGTCAATCAGACCGCCGTTTTTATTTGGTAATTGGCAATAGACAGCTTTTTCATAGGCAAGTTTAGAGATATCTTGCGGAACAACTGAATTCAAAAATTCCATTGCATCTTTTCCGGACACAAAAACTTCTCCCATGTGCGAAACGTCAAAAAGTCCGGCTTTTTCTCTAACAGTTTTGTGCTCTTCAATGATTGAGGAATATTGCACAGGCATACTCCACCCTGCAAAATCCACCATTTTCGCTCCGAGCTGAACGTGTTTGTCGTGTAAAAAAGTTTGTTTAGTCATCAAAATATCCCCCTTCTGCATTCTATTGTCTACATAAAGAGGGATATTGTCAATGATTTATTGAGATTTATAACTTCTATAACTTGAATGGATAATCGTCAGGAATTTTCCAACCTTCTTCTGCAATTAAAGCACCACATGGCATAACATTTTTCTCGGGATTTTTACAAGCTGCCAAACGCTGCTCACGGGTTTCTCTTTGAGAATATGTAACAACACCAGTATCTATATTAATAGACCAATTTGTTAATCCAATATCCAGTTTGGCTCCATTGGCCAAAGGCATAGCATACATAAATATATCTCTCCCTTCAATATTTGGGCCTTTAGGTCCATTTAAATCCACCAACATTTGAACCGCAGCATAAACCTTTTCATTATTACTATTTTGCGCAGACACAGGCACAAATAAAACAATTATAGTCCCATTATTAAGAACTGCCCTTGTTGCAACTCTATCTAATGCTCTATTGGAAGTTGTCGTAATTCCATCTTTTTCTTTTATTGGCGTCGTATATCCCAAATCTCGAAGAGAATATTGTCCCTTCTTAATCAATTTTAAATTTGGAAACAAGTAAGTTTCAAAAAAAGCTAAACTAGCTTTATTAAACGGAATTTCCCAAGTTGACATATCTCCATGTTCGACTTGTGCCATCTCAAAAGCATTTTGAATTATATTATAATTTTGCTCAAATCTTGTTGCTATTTCTTTTTTTCTGTAATTATTCACTAACAATGGAATTGTTATAGCAGCGACAACGCCAATAATTCCAAGAGTGATTAAAACTTCAGCCAAAGTGAAAGCCTGATGCTTACCACACCACGGGGAAGCTTTTTTCGAATCTTTTTGCATCTTATTATCCTTTTTATAATTATGTTATTATTATAACACATATTTTAGATGTTCTTCAAGTTTTTATTAAAGAATGTGTCCATTTTTAATGAACACATTCTTTATTTTATAACTCTGCCAACTTTTTATAAAGCTCAATTTGTTTATCTGTAAGGTTTTTCGGTATAACAATTTTTATCTTTGCGTTAAGATTTCCAAACCCGCCACCTTTTTTCGGTAGCCCCAAATCTTTTAGCCTCAATGCTTGCCCAGATGAAGTTTTTGGCGGGATTTTTATTCCGATTTTGCCGTGCAAAGTTTCGATTTCTTTTTTGCAGCCAAGAACAGCTTCCGGTGGTGTGATTTCTACCTCACGAGTCAAGTCAGAACCGTTTACCTCATAATCGTTATCCTTAATATTTATTATCAAGAATAAATCGCCTTTTCGTCCGTAAGCATCAACTTTCCCTTCGCCTTTGATACGAAGTTTTTGACCTTCTGTAACATCAGGTGGCAATTTTACCTTGATAGATTTTGGTTCCGATTTAAACCCTGTTCCGCCACATTCTGAACAGTAACCGCCGTTGCCTGAGCATTTTGTACAACGCTCAATGTTATTGAATTTTACATTAATCGGTTTTTTGTCGAATAGGTCTTTGATTGTAACATTCAAATTCATCGTCACATCAAGGTCTTCTGATTTTGGGGGCTGTTGTTGTGCACGTCTTCTTGAAGAAGTTCTTTGTCCCATGCCTTGTGCTCCACCAAAGTCGAAGCCTCCAAAGTTCATGCCCTGAGCTCCGCCACGAGCACCGCCACCCATCATGTCGCCAAATAATGAGCTAAAAAAGTCTGAAAATCCGCCCATATCTTGGCCGTTGAAGTTAAAACTTTGATATCCGCCTTGACCTCCGCCAAAACCGAATTGTTCAAACCCCGGAGGTGGAGTGTAGCTTTGACCGCCCTGCCAATTAGCACCCAAGCTGTCGTATCTTTGACGTTTTTGTTTGTCGCCCAATACTTCATAGGCTTCATTTATGTCTTTAAATTTGCTTTCTGCTTCCTTTGTTTTATTTACGTCAGGGTGGTATTTACGAGCAAGTTTTCTGTACGCTGATTTGATTTCAGCATCAGTTGCATCTCGTTTTACGCCTAACGTTTCATAGTAATCTTTGTATTCCATATTGTGTTATCTCCTAATCATATAATAATATAAAAAATTAAAAAACCTTATATAATTAATGTTTTTTTAATGAATAGGCTGCCGTTTGTTTTTATTGTGTTTTATTAAGTATTTAATAATTAAAAATATTAACAAAAATTTACAATATCCTGAAAAGTTGGTTTAATAAACATTTTTCGAGAAACAAGTGTTTAGTGATAGTGTGGTGTTTTTAGAAAAACATGCAATAAAATTCATCTTTACACAAGTTTAAAAACATGTCAAAACCCCTTGCAAACTAATATTTAGCAAGTATTATTAACCAAGGTGCACAACTGTGCCCAAAATGCCGAAACTTGAAAAGGAATAATAAATGGCTAAAGACGTAATAGAATTAGAAGGTACAATTTTGGAAGCTATGCCTAACGCAATGTTTAGAGTAAAGCTCGAAAATGACCACGAAATACTCGCTCATATATCAGGTAAAATTAGAAAGAATTTCATCAGAATTCTTCCTGGTGATAAGGTAAAAGTCGAAATGACTCCTTACGATTTGAGCAGAGGAAGAATAACATTCAGACTTAAATAATGTACACAAAATATAAGGAAAAACACAATGAAAGTAAGATCATCAGTAAAACCAATTTGCGATAAATGCAAATGTATCAAAAGAAAAGGAAGAATCGCTGTAATTTGCGAAAACCCTAAACACAAACAAAGACAAGGTTAATTTTTGAGTAGTGCGCCGCGTGAGCTTTGGGCGAGCCAGAAATAGGAAAAGTTTTGTTTTCATATAAAAGCGAGCAACAACAGAGCGAACCCAGCACGAAATAACGCGAAGCATAGTGAACGGAAATTTTCGGAGAAAATGCAGTGAATGACAGCGTAGCGTGAAACAAAAATTAATTCAATTAGTAAAAGAGCCCGAAACTACGGGGCTAGACAGTAGTTGGTGAGGAAGTATTTAAGCCTCATACACAAAAAAATCTAACAACAAGAAAGGAAAAATTAAAAATGGCAAGACTATCAGGGGTAGATTTACCTCGTAACAAAAGAATGGAAATCGCACTAACTTACATCTACGGAATCGGACCTACAAGAGCTAAAAAAATTCTTGAAGCAACAAAGATTTCACCGGATCTAAGAACAGACGATTTGACAGATGAAGATATTAAACTATTAAGAAACGAATTGGCTAACTACCACATCGAAGGTGATTTAAGACGTGAAGTTTCGTTGCACATTAAACGTCTTCAAGAAATCGGTTCTTACAGAGGAATGAGACATAAACGTAACCTTCCTTGCCGTGGTCAAAGAACAAAAACTAACGGAAGAACAAGACGTGGTAAAAAAGGCTTGGCTATCACTAAAAAGAAAACAGCTTAGTGTGTAGCATGGTAATAGGATTAGATGCCTAGATGTTTAGAGGCAAAGAGGCGAAGTCTGTTACAAAGCAATGTTGATAAATTTTAACAACTACATATTTGTAAAGAACTTATTCTCTTATTAACCTATTAACTTATTCACTTGATAAATTAAATAAATTAAAAAGAAAAACATAAAGGAAAGTAAAAATGGCAAGACCAGTAAAAACAAAGAAAAAAGAAAAGAAGAACGTATTGCAAGGTGTTGTACACATTCAATCAACATTCAACAATACAATCGTAACTTCAACTGATACTCAAGGTAATGCTATTGCTTGGGCAACAGCAGGTGCTACAGGTTTTAAAGGTGCTAGAAAAGGAACTCCGTTCGCAGCTCAATCAGCAGCTGAACTAGTAGCTAAAAAATCAATCGACCAAGGTATGAAAAAAGTTGAAGTTCATATCAAAGGACCTGGTTCAGGTAGAGAAACTGCAAT